>DASRRN010000503.1:0-20480 GCA_035695685.1 Acidobacteriaceae bacterium
GCCCGGCTGACTCCCCCGCCGGTAACGGCGCCGGCGCCGCAGGCACCCCAGATGGCGGCGCCGATACCTCCTGCTCCCCCGGTTACATCGAAGCTTGCCGATAATGCTGAGGATGTAAATGCGATTCGTGGCGTTCTGGACGGCTACAAGTCCGCCTACGACACCAAGGATCTGGCCAGGCTCCAGGAGCTCTGGCCCGATATGAGTCCCAAGCAGGTAAGTGGGTTACGCAACGCTTTCCGCGATGCGGGCAAGGTCACGTTGACGTACTCCATTACCAAGGGTCCAGAAGTAGCGGGGAACGTGGCCGTGGTCAGCTTTCAACAGCAAATCATCACCAATGCAGCAGCAAAAGCACAAGTGACGATGACGTTGAGGAAAGACGGTAGCTCCTGGCACATCACTTCGATTCGTTAGATCGGCTCAGAACACATAGGAAACGCCGATCAGCGGTGAGGGCTTGAAGTGCAGTCCTGCATCGTTCAAACGAAACAGCACATTTCCGGTGATGAGCAGTCTGGCCACCGGCCTTACCTTGGCTCCTAGCGATATATTTGCCTGGTTGACTGTGGAGGTAAACGTGCTGACGTTCGCGTGGGTGCCGCCGTGGTAATCAGTGTAGGTGGAGTTTTCTATACGTGACGCATTCAGCAGGGACGTGCCGATGAAATCGCCGGAGAGACCCACCCACCGGCGTATAGAAGCGTCGGCACCCGCGGAGTAGGTAAATACATTCGGCAGCTGGGCCGTGGTGACTGGTTGCGAAGTGACCGTCCCGGCCAGAACCGAATTGCCATTTCCTTCAAACCCAGCGCTGGCATGCGGAGAAAGTCTCGCTGAATACGAGTAAATAACGAAGGGCCGCAAACCCCAGGTTCCGGACCCTGTAAACTTGTACGCGTCCCCGGTAGGCAGGCGAAGGTCTAAACCGACCGCCACTGCCGACTTTTCTTTTGCATCGCGCCAGGCGACATACTTGCCCCGTAGCCTCAAATCGCCGATGCCTAACGCTGAGTCGCTGTTAGTGAGAATTGCGTTGAACGGGCTGATGTAGGTTTCGCGCGGGTTGTCCGTGATAGGCGCGAATGTGTGGTTCACAGGTGGTGGCTCGAAGTTGTAGATGGTGGCGTTCGACGTCATCCCGACGCGAACGTCGACGACCGGAAGGGCAATCGATAGATCCAGCTTGTCCGAGAGGCCATATGTGCCTACCATCGTGACCTGGTGAACTTTGATATCGATCCGGTTTTGCGTGGCAACGATGTCCCGGGTATAGATGGGCTCGCCGTCGAGGCAAGGTGTGGACGGTATGCTTTGGCAGATGGTTGGTTCCTGCTCATGCAGGAAAACAGCGCCAAACGATTTGAGATTGACACTATCCGCTTTATCGAAGTCGAAATATTCGTAACTTGCGCCAACGAAAATCCGTCCCTTGCCGAGGGTTTCAGCGCGATCAGCGAGCACGGGTCCAAAGCTCGTGGCTTCCTGCATGACTCCGTTAGCAAAGATGAATCCGGAAACGGGCGACGCCAGCGGCACCTGGCTGAGTTGCACGCCGATCTCTGCATTGATGGGACCAAAGCTGTTGATGCTGGAAGCCTGGAAGTGAACCTCGTGAAACTGCGTAGCTGTGAGGGGCCCACCATTATCGACACCCACCAGACCGCCCGGACCGTAAACCTGGGGCACAATGCAGACCAGGTCAGACGATCGCTTGGCGGCGGAGCCCAGGATTTCCTGGGTTGGACAAGGGCTTTGAGCCAAAACTGCCGAAGATAAAGAAGCTAGCAACAAACTACAAAGCACGGTTAAACGCGGCATCCTCAATTTTCTCCAAGTAGATTGAGCCCCTGTTCAGAGCCGGATGTGCCGGCTGTCGATCATGATGGTGAAGCGCAAGTGGATCCCGTAACGAAAATTCCGAACCAAATCACCGCGGGCGGGAACGTCCAAAAACGTCCCAGGACGGAGTCAAAGCGCTTTGACTGCGCCGCTGTAGGAGCAATCCTGGGATCGTGTTTCTGCGGGAATGGAAACCGTCTTCGATCGGACAAGATTGTTGTATTAAACGGCCTGGAGCCCGGGAGGAGGTGTTCGGTGAAACCATAGCACAACCAGACTCGCTGAACACTTTAAGAGCCGTAGGCGATGCGGCGGCGGCTTGGGTGGCGCGGAAGGTTCGTGTAAACTACGGGTTGCCCCGGGGGCGCTTAACTCAGCGGTAGAGTGCCACCTTCACACGGTGGAAGTCGCAGGTTCGAATCCTGCAGCGCCCACCATAGAATCAATAAGTTAGACCACCGCTTTCGCAATCACGAATTGCACAATAAATAACACAATCGATGGGGCCAGCTTCCGCTGCATGATTGCGAGTCGTACCGTTTTCGCTTTATATTCCCCCCATGTAGATTCTGCTATCGGCCGCTAGCGGGATGCCAGGCGTGGCGTTCATTTCCACGGATGCGTACCGGATTCTTACACGCCTTGGATTCGATGTAAGAGTTGAGCAACTCTAAGCGGCCTGATCCTGCTTCAGAGCTATTCAAAGCTCAGTATGGTCTGTGTCTGTGGGCGCTCTGTTACCAAAGTTTTCAAAGGGAGCTGGCCGTTGTCATTCTGATAACTAGTATCGGCAACTGTCATTGTGCCCCTTTCTCGTACTGCCTTGCCTGGAGTAATGTTTCCGCTTGCCCGGTTAACCGCACCAGGTAAAACTGGATTGCATCTCGCCTGCACATCTGTCTCCGTCCTCTCGCATATTGAAGTGAGCGCCGCGCCAGATATTAGGGTTTACGGCGTATATTCCCCTGGCGTTCAAATCGCGCATTCGCTTGCGCCAATTCGTATCTACCACGGAAGTGGACTATCGGCGAACCGTAGCAATCCGCTACAAGCGATATCAGTCACTTTCGTTACCATCCCCCATGGAACCAGGAACCATCTCGTATCGCGCAGGGCACCCAGTGAGTAGACCCGCACGCCGAGTCGGCAGGGGTCACCGCGTGCTGGAAACCATCGTTTGGCTTGACGGTTTCGAGGTGGAGAAGGCAGCGATCAATCCTGCCGCAATTCTACGACCAAGCGATCCAGGCCGGGTCGACACATGATGACTGCGAACCACTTTTGCAGGAACTCTCTCCTGCGGACCGCCCTGGGGCTCCTGTTCTCGGCCGCGGCATGCACCGCCTCGGCACAGGTGATTCCGGCATTCAGTTCGATAGGGAATGTTTCTGCATTTGGAACCTTCACCGCGGTTAAACCAGATTTTGGTTACTACGGTGACGTCGCGGTCTACGGAATCACATTGGGAGGGTTCGTGCAAACGCGGCACGTCGTTGGCGTTGAGGTAAGAGGGTTACTCATGAGGTCGGGTGGTATCGAGCATGAAGAGGCGGCCCTTGCAGGGCCTCGGTTCGCGATGCATTTCGCTAATCTTACTCCCTATGTATCCGTTCTCGGGGGCGTGGCTAACGCTTGGCGGTGGAGCAACCCGCCAAATATGGGGGAGCCCCCACCCAGAATGCTTGGAGGCTTTGGTCCTCAATGGCAGGCCCTGGGTGGACTCGATATTCGCCTGAATCATCGTTTCGTCCTTCGCATGGGAGAGCTCTCCTACGCCAGGACTTACGTGAAGGATTGGGCCCTGACACCGCTCACTGCCAGTGCGGGCATTGTCTATCGGCTCAACTAGGCGTCAGTCACTCCCAGGTCAAGCTCCTTGTCTAAAGTGGAGTCTGGGTACCGGTAAACGCCTCCGGAAGTTAAGAAATTTAAGACTCATTGAACGGTGAAGGATGAACATGGCAGGGATTCCCATCATTGAGCATCGCTCCATGCCGCTCCCAGAGTACGCAGGGGATGCATTCAACACTGCAGGATCAAGGGAGGGAAAGCAGGGTACGTCCGTCGCAGCTCTTCTCCGTAAGAGTGCGACTGTTCTCTGCTCACCCGAGCTTCAGGAGAGTGCCGGGGCGTGGAGCGGAGCTGAGTGGGAGCAGATCTCGCTTGCGGTCCATAGATTGAGCACGAACGGCGTACATTATCGCTGGGTGAAGAGGCTGCTGGATATCCTTATCGTCTGTTCGTTCCTACCGTGCTTGTTGCCACTGCTACTGATCGTCGCTGTGATTGTCCGCATTAGCTCTCCGGGACCTATTTTGTACCGTCAGAGACGTATAGGCAGGTTTGGACGTGAGTTCGAGTTGTGGAAGTTTCGATCGATGTGCGTCAATAGCGACGAGATCCTGCGCAAACACCTCCAGGCTAACGATGAGGCAGCGCGTGAATGGGCGCAGTCACGCAAGCTCAAGATGGATCCACGTGTAACAAGACTCGGCAATCTGCTCCGTCGCGCAAGTCTCGACGAATTACCCCAGTTCATCAATGTCTTGGCTGGGGATATGAGTCTCGTCGGGCCCAGGCCTATTGTGTCCGCCGAAAAAGCTCAATATCGAGATGCATACTTCTTCTATGCTTCGGCCAGGCCGGGCCTGACGGGTTTATGGCAAGTCTCTGGCCGGTCAAACCTCACCTATCATCAGCGTGTCGCCCTGGACGAGGCGTATATCCGCAGCTGGAATCTTGCCCTTGATATCCAGATCCTTTGGCGCACCGCCAAGGTGGTCTGCCAGTCAAAAGGCGCAGTATAGCGTTGCTCTTGTAGGTACACCGGGAGAGAGCAAGAGCCGCACCAGATAAGCATTGACTTCACCTGTTACTCCACCCAAGCATGTGCCCCGCGGCTACTCTACAGCTATGAGCCCACTGAAGTTGTAGTCTCTTCCTGAAACAGTAATGTTACTGTGGGGTTGTTCGATATGGACGTTGGTTATTGGCGCGTTGGTGCTGCGGTGTGGCCGGCAATAGAGACAGCAGATGTCAAAGAACAAGAAACGGGATCGACGTGAATTGGAAACTACATATCGATGTCCCTTCTGCATCTTCCAGGCTGGCGTCTCCCGGGAACGGGCGGGTGCCTCGAGAACCCCTGCAGTGCGGACGGTTATTCACCAGGCTAATTGTTCTGATCGCCTTATCCGCTTCGAATTTGCAGTGCCCATACGTCTCTGCTGTGGAAGCAATACACTCCGGCAAGGCGGAGCAAATTACAAGGACAGCGCCCGTCTACGCATGGATTGCTCCCACTGCGCATAGCCAGAATTCCCTGGGGACTTTAACCGTAACCGGACAAAATCACGGCAGCAGCGTTCCGCTTCTCACCCCATCGATTCGCAGTAAAAGTGGCGTGTTGGTTTGCAGCGATGCGCAGTGGGACGATTCTGGCAGGCAGTTGAAGATCACCTATGCAGCGGGACACGCATTGGTGCATGTGACGGTAGCGCTAGTGGCGAATGCAGGTGCGTTTGAGGCAACGGTGGATGCAGACCAGCCAGTGGTTACGTCTGTTGATATGGGACCGTGGGCAGCTGTCTTGCAGGCGCAGCCAGTTGCGGTTCCGTACTACACCGGTCATGTGTGGTACCTGGCAAAAATGGCGGCCTATGTGAACGCGTGGTGGGATTGGCATACCACGCATGCAAGCAAGCTGAATGGGACGCTGGCACAATATCTCGAGCGAACAGATGCAACTTTGTCGACCTTCCATGACCGGTTGTTACTCGTTCTTTCGCCGGACGTGGATGCAGCGCTGCCTGCGCCCGAAAACCCGCCCTCCCCTTATATGGCGGAGCTGTCAGGCCGGATGGTACTGGATATATGGACTCCGGATTTTAAGCAGATAGAGCAAGGACTGGTTGAGTTGGGTGATTACGGAATTACCGATTGCGCCGGGATTATCCACGTCTGGCAGCACGCCGGATACGATGATGCGTTGCCCCAGCATTATCCGGCAAATGAAGCGATGGGAGGTGACGCCGGTCTGACCGCCGCGGTAAACGCAGGTAAGGCGGACGGTTGCCTGATGGCCCTGCACGAGAACTACGTTGACTACTACCCGAATTACCCCAGGTTCGATCCCACTGCCATAGCGCTGGATGGGGATGGTAAGTGGATGCTTTCGTGGCTGAACCACTCCACCGGAGTCCAGTCTTATTGGACCAAGCCGGCCTGGATGATAGCAAACGCTGCAACGCAATCGCCGGCGATCCACAAACGCTACGGTACAACGGCCGCTTATTTGGATGTCAACTCCGGCATTTCGCCATCCAGTCATGGGGATATGGGTGCGCGCGCGGCCGGGGCGGGACCCCTGGCTGCTTTGTTGGTGGGCGATACCAGCTTGTGGTCCTACGAGCGGAAGACCCACCAGGGACCAGTGTTCGGGGAGGGCGCGAATCACTGGTATTACAGCGGTTTGTTGGATGGAGTGGAGGCTCAGTTCGGAGCCGGAGGTGTTCTCGAGAACCAGGGCACTCTGGCCCCACTCTTTGTCGATTTTGATCTTAAGCGGATTCATCCGCTCCAAGTCAACCATGGCATGGGTTATTACGAGCGATGGGTATTACCCGGCGAGACGGTCTCCAATACGCTCACCATGGATGCCTACAGGATGCAGGAGATAGCTTTTGGCCACGCACCATTCTTAGGCCGCATCTACTGGGACGATGTTGCGCACGCATTGGTAGAGAGTAACCTGGTAAGCCCGGTAGCAAGGAGCTACGGTCTTGCGTCCGTGTCCTCTATTGAATATCAAGTGAACGATGCTTGGGAGTCCCCCAGCGTGGCGGCTGAATCCGCGGCATTCTCCCGCGTCCGGGTAACGTACGACAATGGCCTGATTGTTGTCGCAAATGCCAGTCGGGAACCGTTGCGGTGGCAGAATATGGTCCTTCCGCAGTATGGCTGGGCGGCAAAGGCGCGCGGCTTGCTTGCCTATACAGCAATGTGTGGCGCCACGGTCTGCGATTATGCAGAGACAACGACTTCGGTGTTTGCCAATGCCCGCAACCAGGTGGACGCGGGAATTGGCCGGGCATATGCCACGCCCTCGGTCGTCAGCGTGTCGCAGATCGGTGGCCGCAGCTTTGCTATCGCTTTCCAATGGCAGGTCCATCGATCGATGAACCGGGACTACAAGACCTTCGTGCATTTCGTGGACCAAAACCAACTGAAGGTGGATGAGGGGATTGCGTTTCAGGGCGACACCGCGCCGGCTCAGAGGACATCGCAGTGGAGCCCGGGAAAAGCCGTATCCGAAGGACCGGTGGCGGTCCAGATTCCCTTGTCTGTCGCGGACGGAACCTATTCGATTCGCCTGGGCCTCTATGATCCCCAAAGCGGATCCCGCGTCCCGCTCGCGGGTGTGGATGACGGAGACATGCGTTACATTGTCGGCTATCTGACGGTCAGTGGAAATGGTTCCGACATCGATTTCAAGACGGTCCTTCCAGTCGACGATCCCCGGCTGAATTCGGCAGGGACGGTGGTGAGTTTCGGCGCGGTGCAGACGGACGGAATGATCTCCATTCGCGAGGACCACGGGCAATGGGTTCTGCGTCCGTTTCCACGCTCGCGGGATTTTACCGTGTTGCTGCAGAATTCGAAATTTGTGATGCCGACCATTGTAACGGCAGACGGTGGCAACAGCTCCCTGCTCAAACCTGTTGCCGAGGGGGCTTATTGGAAGCTTCCTCTTACGGGAGCGAAATCCTACTCCTGGCCGGCCGCTAACTAATAAGAGTAGCAACTTGAGATTAGAGCCACGTAAGACGCATTTCAAACTTGGGAGTAGGGACCAATTGAATACTTTACCCGATAAAGACCCGACATTGCGCGATCTCCTGAGGATCTTCCACCGCAGGAAGCGCTCGATTGTTCTGACAGCGTCAGTTGTCTTCCTACTATCCGTGTGTGCTTGCGTCTTTACCACGCGAAGATATACGGCTCACGGCGTCATTCAACTGCAGAAGTCTTCTTCAGATAGCCTGGGTCTTGATAACCTGATGGGCGCTGCATCGGGGGCGGCTTCCGACTCTCTCACTGTAAACGTTGATCTTCAGACGCAGGCCGATATCTTGCAGTCTGAAGCTCTTGCACTCAAGGTTATCAAGGACCTCAATCTTGAACAGAACGAGGATTTCAGGCCGCACTTCAGCCCGGTTGGCTGGGTAACGGGGTTGATGAGTCCGCGAGGCCCTGCGGATCCCATGCATGCGAGCCTCGAAGATTCCCCTGGCAGGCGGGGATATGTCGTCAAGACCTTCGATAGCAATCTAAAAGTGAAGGTCACTGCCGGTACTCGTCTGCTCGAAGTGGATTACACTAACCGTGAGCCGAAGATCGCGGCTGCAGTGGTCAACCATCTTGTCCAGGCATTGATTGACTACACCTTCCAAACGAAGTTCACAGCAACCAACCAGGTTTCTCAGTGGCTCGAAGGTCAATTGGGCGATCTTCGCAAGCAGAGCGAGGAGCTTCAGTCCAGAGTCGTTGCTTTGCAGCAGGGAAGTGGAATCTTCGGGATTGGCGGAACGGATCCGCAGGGCAAACCAGTCATCTATAGTCCGGTTCTTGATCGTCTGCAGCAGTCCACGGCACAGCTCTCACAGGCGCAGATGAACCGCGTCCTCAAAGCGTCTGTGGCAGAGGTCGTCAAAACAGGCAACGCAGAGTTGATCTCTCAGTTGAGCGGTACTTCGATCGCGAATTCCAGCGGTCAAGGGGTCGTGAATTCTCTGGCCTTGATCCAGGATTTGCGGCGCCAGGAAGCGACGCTCCAGGCCCAGATTGAACAGGACTCGTCCCAATTTGGCGCTGCTTATCCAAAACTAGTCCAGGAGCGAGCTTCAATGAAGGGTTTGCAGCAATCCCTTCAGGAGGAGATCGGACGCACTGCTGAGCGCGCCGAGAATGACTTCAAGGTCGCATCGGAAGCAGAGCAAGGCGCCCGGGTGGCGTACGAGACCGACCGGAATGCTGCAGAGAAATTAAACGACAAAAGCATCGAATACGCCATCCTCTCCAAGGAAGCTGACCAAAGCCAGGCGTTGTATCAGGACCTGCTCAAGCGGCTGAAGGAAGCAGGTATCCTTGAGGGCCTCCATTCCTCCAATATCACGGTTGTCGACCAATCGAGCACTCCGGCCAGACCAAGTAAACCGCAGGTTCCCCTTTATTTAGCTTTAGGGGCGGGGTTTGGACTTTTCTTAGGTTGCTGCACGGCTCTGCTTGTCGATGCGGTCGACAACAAGATACAGGGCACCGAAGAGATCGAGGCGTTGCAGATTCCGCTGCTGGGAATCGCGCCGCAGATCGAAGCAATGAAGACCAGCCCGCGCGCCATTCTGCTTGACTCACGGAACGGTGATCCCGCCTTCGGAGAGTCGGTGCGTAGGCTCCGCTCGGACCTCCTGATTTCTCGCAGTGGTATGCCTCCACAGGTTCTCCTGATATCCAGCGCAAGTCCGCAGGAGGGCAAGTCAACGCTTGCACTGAATCTGGCGGCTTCTCTCTCGCAATTCGAGAGGAGGGTTCTGCTGGTGGAAGCGGATATGCGGCGTCCCGTCTTGCGCAGACGCTTAGGTCTGGAGGGAACGGACGGTTTGAGCACGCTGCTGTCGGACCGGGAAGCAGCCGATGGCCTCTTTGCGGTGCCAAACAATCCCAACCTCTACATTCTTCCTGCCGGCCCGGTGCCACCTTACCCCGCTGAATTGATAGGCTCGCACCGCATGCACGCGCTGGTGGAGCAGTGGAGGGGGGAATTCGATTTCGTCGTGTTGGACTCTCCACCGGTTCTTCCCGTGACAGATGCGCAGTTGCTGCAGGAGATGGCAGACGCTACTGTTTTGCTGGCTCGTGTCGGCTTCACAACGCGAGCCGCCCTGGCGCGTGCGTATAAGCTCTTGCTCATGCACCGAAAAGATCAGACTAGGCCGGCGATCGGCGTTCTGCTGAATTTTGTTCCCCGTCGTTCCTCGGCACACTACGGCTACTACGGCCATTACGGCGGCAAAAAATATCAATACCAGCAAGGATGATGACAAGGATGATGAAATGATGAGAGCTGTCAAGAAGTTGTTCTCCCTGTTCTGCTGCGCAGCTTGCTGCTATGCGCAAACTGAAAGCCTCACCATCGGGCCGGGGGATCTCTTGCACGTCAAGGTTCTGGAAGCGGCTGAACTGGAGCAAAGTGCGCGAGTGACTGACACAGGCACGCTGCCATTGATACTTGGCGGCAACGTGAAGGTGGCCGGGCTCACTCCATCTGACGCGGCACTGGTCATAGGCCGGGTGCTGGTCAGCGGTCATTACATCCTGGCACCCCATGTGAGTGTGACGCTGGAGCAGGCAGCTACGCAGACCGTCACCATCATGGGCCAGGTGCATGCGCCGGGTAGTTATGCGATCAATACGCCGCGGCCCATTCTTGATGTTCTCGCATTAGCCGGTGGGTTGACAGATCTGGCAGATAGAAGGGTGACGATCCAGCGGCACGGCACTAAGGAGCGAGTCGAATTCGTCGACGCTAATTCCGCCAAGACCGCGCTTGATGCAAGCGTCACTGTCTTTCCGGGAGACACGATTGTTGTTCCTAAAGCGGATGTGGTGTACATCCTCGGCGATGTGAACCGGCCAGGTGGCATTGCGATGGTCACCAACGATTCCAAGTTATCTGCGGTTCAGGCGATTTCTCTTGCGGGGGGGACACCGCCAAGCGCTGTCCCCTCCCATGCCCGGCTGATTCGCAAACAAGCGGATGGGAGCCATGCGGAAATTCCCTTGAACCTAAGTGCTATGCAGAAAGGGAAAGAGCCGGACACGCAGTTGCAAGCAGATGACATCGTCTACATTCCGTTCAGCTACACACGGAATATGGCGGTGGGCGCAGGCAGTCTGGTCGGCGCGACATCGTCGGCAGCAATCTATCGATTTTAGTTGATAGGCGCCCGCAATAAGGCGATAGCCCCAGGCGTGATCAACAAAGCAACCGAGGTTCAGATGAATGAGATATTCCTAAGTAAGCTAGACGGAGCAGACGGTAACGTCGTAAATGGTGACCAATCGCTCATCACATTCTTACCGAAACTCGTAGTCATCATTGCGGGGCTGATCCTCGTGGTCGATGGTGCGCTTGCTCAGTTGGAGATCTCAATTACCGGTGGGTCATTGTTGTTCACCCCAAGACCTCATATTTTTTTGGCTCTTGCGCTTGTCTCCATGCTTCTGCTTAAGGGGCGGTTTCAATCAAGTCCACTGCTCCCCATTGCGCTGGTTCTACTAGGCTACGCTACACTTGAAGTCTGCTACTTGCATTTCTTCCGGGACCTAAGTATCTCGTCAATCAGACGTTCCTTCGAGTATTTCTTCCTTCTGCTTATAGTCGGTGTTGCATCGGTTGTTCCCCTTAAAATTAAGTCGCGGCACATTCTTGCAGCTTTTGTCGCCATCACCTTCGCTTGCATAGTACTCTCGGCCGCACAATTCTTCGCAAACCTGCCAATAGTCGCCACTGAAAGCACGGATCACGCCTTTCAAGTGGAGTCTTACGAGTTCTTTGGCAAGATCCGCGCCTTCAGCTTTTTTGGTAGCGCACTTCAGGCGGGCATTTTTTATTGTTTCATGGGAGGAGTAGCTTCCAGGTTCTGTTTACGACCAGGTAGAAGGAATTTTGGCCTCTTCCTTCTACCGCTGTGCGCATTCGGCTGCTACGTCACCTACACCAGGCTCGTCATGGTCGGTTTCATCCTGACCGTCATCGCTGCGTTCGCTATCTCCAGGAAGGGGCTCGCCAGATTCAGCCCACTGCTCCCCGTCCTCTCGTTGGGCTGTGCCTTACTAGTCGTCGCACAAGGGATCAGAACCGCGGGCGGTTCAGGAAGAAATGACCTCGCGAACAGTTCGTCACTGGATCAGCGAGTTCTTAATTGGGGAGTTTACTCAAAGAAATTTCTGGCCGGGAGCCCGGTCGATATTCTATTCGGCACCGGACTTGGACCATATGCGCCCTATACTATGCCTGATCGCCCAGAAAATGCGGCCTCTGTACCGGTAGACAACGCGTATCTGCTCATCCTGCTCAGCACCGGGGCCTGTGGACTTGTCCTGCTCGGTGTCGTTTATTGGCGCTTTTGGAAATTTCTTCATGATCGTGCGACCTCGAGCACAGATCCCTTGTTTAACGGAATAACTGCACTATTTGCAACGTTTCCGCTCTTCTGTTCAATCAGCGACCCGCCAAGTCAAATTATATTGTTGCTGCTATTCGCTGTCTCCGTCGATTCCGAGGACGACGTGATCGAAGCGTCGAGCCATATGACTATAACTGAACGATACCTGTATCCAGCGTAATTCGATGGCTACTCTCTCGATAGAAGCGCGCCAGTCTAAGCCTCGTACCTTTGCGCGTACCGTCGCGAAGAACTCGGCGGCTAACGTCATTCGCTTGGCCGCGACGTCTTTGGTGTCCATCCTTTTACCGGCTTACTTGACACATCGCCTCCCCGTAAAAACCTATGCTGCATGGGTGCTCATCCTACAACTGAGTGCGTACGTGGGATACCTCGACTTCGGGGTCCAGACCGCGGTTTCCAAATACATCGCTGAATACGAGGCCAAACAGGACCCGGCAGGCTGCAACCGTTGTGCCAGTGTTGGCTGCGTGATTATGCTGATTGCCTGTGGTCTTGGGATCCTCCTGACGCTGATTCTGGCGTGGCGGGTGCCGAGTATCTTCCGTACGATGCCTCATGCCCTTTATCCCGATGTGCGGTTCAGCGTGGTGTTTGTTGGCGTTTCGCTTTCGGTTAGCCTGGCGTCCTCTGTTTTTGTAGCCATCTTTGTTGGTCTGCAGCGCTATCAAGTGCCGATGGTAATAACCATCGTGAGCCGGCTCCTCTCTGGGGCAGCCATTTGTGTTGCTGTAGCCTTTCACAGCAGCCTCGCTGTCATGGGGATGGCAGCAGGATGCATGAACATCCTTACTGCCCTGCTCCAATTTATGGCGTGGCGAAAAATGGCGTATCACATCCGTATACAGGCGCACCTTATCGATGTGGCGATGCTGCAAAAGATGTTTAAGTATTGCGCCGTTCTCTCGGTGTGGTCCGTGTGCATGCTTCTCGTGAGCGGACTGGACATTACCATAGTCGGCCACTACTCATTCAGCGAAACGGCTTACTATTCCATCGCCACTTCGCCCACAACCTTTGTCCTTGCGGTCACATCGGCACTGATGGGTCCATTGCTGCCTGCGGCCTCCGCCCTGAGTGTGCAACGCAGCTCCACTCAGATGGGTAGCATATTGCTGAGATCGACTAGATATGCCACCCTTAGTATGTTACTGACCAGCCTACCGTTAGTCGTCGCGGGTCCTTTGATATTACGTGCTTGGGTCGGCCCCGTTTACGCAACCCGTAGTATCCAGTTGCTCCGCATCCTCGTCGTGGCGAATATTATCCGTAACCTCTGCGCCCCTTACGCTACGATGGTCGTCGCAATGTCGAAGCAACGGCTTGCAACTGCATCCGCGGTAACTGAGGGTACGGTGAACCTGGTCAGCAGTATCTGGCTCGCGCAACATATAGGCGCGCTAGGCGTGGCACTAGGTACACTCGTTGGCGCTGCGGCCGGCGTGGCCATGCACTTCGGCGTGAGTATGCGCTATACCCAAGCCAATCTTGCTCTACCTCGCATGGAGTTATTCGTCAGGGGGGTTATGCGGCCAGCAGTAATAGCGATTCCCTCGGCGCTGCTCTTCCGGCGTTGGTGCCAGCCCGGCGTGCCCTCAATCGATGTCCAGCTTTATGCTGGTTGGGCTGTCTCAACTCTTCTTCTCGCATGGTTTATTGGATTGAACAAAGAAGATCGAGCTCTTCTCTCGCACCTGGTAAACGGGGGGCGGAAGTGACCGTGGGGACCAGTATGACAAGTGACAGCACAACATCCAATGTGGTCGTTAGGGCCAATGCCGCCAACCACGGAGGCTCACCATGCATGGCGGCTGTGTGCTGCGCACAGAGGGCTGAAGACATTAGGGTCAGCCTTACAGATCGAATATGCCGGTCCTTGCACCATACATGGCTTGCAAGAGCCAAGAGGTGTCTAGCGCTCCCGAGAAATATATATTATTCGCGACTCCTTCACGCAGAGGATATATGGCTTGGATCGAGTAATACGATTAGAGGTATTACCGGTCTTCAAATCGGTCGTAGCTTCAGAGCACTTGATCAACTATGGCTAGCCACAATCGATTGCGACAGAGCCGGCAATCGGTATACGCCCTCACTGATTATTGGGAACAATGTGACTTTCGGCTATGGTGTGCACGTTGCCGCGACGAACTTTGTGCGGATTGGCAATGATGTGCTGGTGGGGAGTCGCGTCATTATTACTGACCACAACCACGGGATCTATCGAGGGGGGGTGCAAAGTAGCCCGCTTGAAGTGCCTGCCGACCGGCCGCTCACCCGTGATACAGAAGTAGTCATCGAAGATAACGTATGGATAGGAGATGGTGTAGCGATCCTGCCGGGTTCTCGGATTGGACAGGGGAGCATTATAGGGGCGAATTCTGTCGTACGTTGTACGATACCCAAGTTCTGTGTCGCTGCCGGGAATCCAGCGCGAGCAATTAAGGTGTATGACAGTGAGTCGCAAGCCTGGATAGCTGCTGATAGCAACCGGTGCTCTGCGTGCGGCGGTTAAAGGCATTGAGATGGTTGCTTCCAGAAGACTCTCAACAAGAGATTGGGCTGAGGGGGGCGCGGGTCAATTGAAATGAGTGAATCTGCCGTGTGCGCCGTGATTATTACCTTCCAGCCGCCGCCGCCCGCCTTGGAGAATCTGGCGAAGGTGCGTCTTCAGGTGGAAGGACTTGTGGTGGTCGACAACGGTTCGTCGGCGTCGTCGCTTGCACTCTTTCGAGCTGCGATGTCTGAGATGAAGTTTACCCTGATCGAAAATGGAGCCAACCTGGGTATCGCGGCTGCGTTGAATATTGGTGTTCGCTGGGCGAAAGCGCGCGGGTTCAACCACGTGGTTCTCTTTGATCAGGATAGTACGGTGACGCCGGGATTTATGGGTGCTATGCGATCGACCTACGATGGGCAACCGAGACGGGCCCAAATAGCGATTGTTATGCCTCGATATAGGGATGGAGAAGGTGGGGAGGTACCTAAGTGCCGATTTGTCGCCCCCGATGGTGCCCCGCTTGAAGTGATGACTTCAGGTAGCTTTATTCCTGTCTCGGTGTTCGATTCTTGCGGCGGATTCCGCGAGGAGTTCTTTATCGACCAGGTGGACCATGAGTTCGGATTTCGTGTGAGGGAGTGGGGATTCATCGTGGTTGTGAGTGAAGACGCATTTCTCATACATGTCCCTGGCTCACCTCGGGAACATTCATTTTTAGGCGTGCTGAGGTTTAAAGCAACCCACCACAACGCGATGCGACGATATTACATGACAAGAAATGGCATTGTGATGGTGCGGCGGTATTGGAAGAGTCATCCAGTGTGGAGCCGTAGTGTTGCCAAAGCGCTTCTAATGCTTCCTATCCAAGTTGTTCTGGCAGAGAGACAGAAGTGGAAGAAATTAAGGAACATACTTCTAGGTACGGTGGATGCTCTTCGTGGCCGGCTGGGTTACGTAGACCTGGGGTGAGGTTGTTTCGGGAGATCACAAATGGAGAAGAAGTCTGTCTGTGCCGTGGTGGTCACGTATCATCCTGACGACGGGGTCCTGGATAATCTCGGCGCGATACGGCCGCAAGTGCAAGGGCTAGTAGTGGTGGATAACGGTTCCTCGGAGGAGAAGCGGAACCGTCTACGCCTGGCCGCTGGTGAGGTGGAGTTTACGCTTATCGAAAACGGTAACAACCTCGGGATAGCGGCGGCACTCAACATTGGGGTGAAGTGGGCTCAGTCGGAGCGCTACCGGTGGGTGGCCCTGTTCGATCAGGACAGCCTCGCGCCGCCCGCGTTGATCGACACCATGCTTCGCGCCTACGAAAGCAGCCCCCGGCGGGACCGGATAGGACTTCTCGTTCCGCGCTATATCGACAGCAGGCGGGGCATTCCTATCTCTGCCATCTACGCCAAGGATGGCAGCCTGCAGGTAGCCATGACATCCGGCAGCCTGATGCCCATTTCCGTCTTTAGCCACGAGGGATGTTTCGAGGATTCCTTTTTCATCGGCGGCGTCGATTACGAATACTGTCTCCGCCTGCGAAGCATAGGCTACTCAATCGAGGAATGCACGGATGCTGTCCTGATGCACGCCCCGGCGGACTTTACAGAATGCAAGGTAAATGGAGCGCGCTTGTTCTCTACCTCAAATTACAGCGCCGGCCGTCGCTACTATCGGGAGCGGAATACGGTCTGGATGATCAAAAAGTACTGGAGGAGATATCCCGCTTTCTTTGCCGGCATGCTGTCCCACAGCGTAAAGGATGGCGTCAAGATCCTGCTCGCCGAAACCGGGAAGCGAAGAAAAGTCTATTACATGGCGTTGGGCGTGCGTGATGGACTGCTCGGAAGAATGGGAAAGACGGTCGAGTTATGAACGTGGCATCCGTCGCACCCGGTCCGACGCGAAGGAGTTAAAGGGAATCGTTCCATGAAAGTTATGTTGATAGGCACTATGTACCCTCCCTATGTGTTCGGGGGCGCGGAAAAGGCGATTGCGACGCTTGCGCAGGCGCTGGCCCGGAACGGACACGACATCGTGGTGCTAACGCTGCACTCCGGAACCTCAGAGAAGGTGGAGGATCGGAACGGCCTCCGAATCTATCACCTTCCGCTTGATAATGTGTACTGGCCTTTTGCTGAGAAAACAAAACCCAGCTGGTTCCTGCGTCTTGCGTGGCATTTCCATGAAATGTGGAACTGGAAGGCTGCAGCCAGAGTGGGCAGAATTGTTGATCTGGAAAACCCGGATGTCGTCCACACCCACAATATCATTGGTTTTTCCGTTTCCGTCTGGTACGCGATCAAGCGCCGGAGGATTCGCCTGGTTCACACACTGCACGATTACTACATGCTTTGCCCGCGCACTACGCTTTACCGCCGCGGCAAGTCGTGCCAAAGCCGTTGTCTTGACTGCCGTCTCCTCACCGCAAACAGAAGGGCGGCGTCGCGGTGTCCGGATGAGATTGTTTCGGTTAGCCAGTTCACGCTAGATAGACACAGGCGCGCCGGCCTGTTTGGCGACGTTGCGTCCAGAGTCAGTTACAACATCCAATCGACCAACGACGAGACGATACCAGACGCCGTTACAGTTACAACATCAGAGGTACTTCGGTTTGGCTTTATTGGCAGACTCCAGCCGGAAAAGGGCATCGAGATTCTCCTGCAAGCGACCCGTCGCCTGGTAAGACCGGAATGGCGACTCAAAATCGCCGGCCAGGGGACGGAGGCGTACATCGGCCATCTGCGCCGCAAGTATACAGATGAGCGGATCGATTGGCTGGGTTTCGCACCTGCATCTGAGTTTTATCCACAAGTTGACGTGGTGGTGATTCCGTCTCAGTGGGATGAGCCTATGGCTTATGTCTGCGTTGAGAGCCTCCATGAAGGGAAGCCCCTGATTTGTGCAAGAGTGGGCGGTCTACCTGAAATCGCACAGTTGAGCCAAGTAGTCGCCTATTTCGAAGCTGGTAATGCGGCGCAACTGGAGGTTTTGATGAGCCGTGCCTTGGATGATCAAGTCAAATGGAAACAGACGATAGCGCCCAGCGGCTTCGCGTTGGAGCAATTCAGTGAACAAGCCGTTGTTGCCGAGTACTTATCAGCCTATCGGCCAGACGCCATAGGTTGTGGAACAGGTCCGAGAAGCAAAAAGAGGTGGGTGTCTTGAAAACCACCGTCGTAGTATGTTCCGCAAATAGGCCGGATGTTCTTTCTGAGACGATAGAGTCTCTTATTGGCGGGCAGTTAGTGCAGCCCCGCGAGATTATCGTTTCCGTGTTCAATCGAGCGCATGTGCCGGAGAAGATCAGTGCAAATCCGGCTGTTCGCGTCGTGGTGAGCAACAAGGAGGCGCTGAGCGCGCAGCGGAATCTAGCGATTCAGGCGGTTCGGACTCCGTACACTCTATTCCTGGATGATGACGTGGAGATTGCTCCTAATTTCATCGAAAGCATGGAGAAGATTCTTGATGAAGCCAAGGATGTGGTTGTTGCCACGGGCTTTGTGGTTGTCGATGGGGTACGAGGTGACATGGGTGTAGATCGGAAGTCGGCAAGAGCAGCTGCACTGAACTACGTTCGAGAACATGAGGACTGCGAGTGCGACCTGGGATATGGCTGCAATATGTTCGTACGCACAAGCGTGTTCGATCAGGTTATCTTCGATGAAAACCTTCCACTGTATGGGTGGCTTGAGGATTTGGACTTTTCTACAAATTGTCTCCAATACGGGCGAATTATCAGGCACGCTGGAACGTGCGTGGCTCACCTGGGAACTCCAACCGGAAGAATGTCGGGGCTGAAGTTCGGGTATTCCCAGATCGTTAACCCGTTCTATCTTTGGAGGAAGAACGGCAAGCCTGGACTGACTCACGTTCTCTTTGCGCACTGGTTAATTCAACTCGCAAGGAATTGTCGCCGAACGCTGATCGAGATCCCAAGTGAGCGCAGCGATCGGACCGATCGTTTTAAGGGAAATATGATCGCTCTTTCCCACTTGTTGGCGGGAAGGGTCGACCCGTCTTACATACTTCACCTCTAGAGGTGGTTCACTGGATGATCTGGACTTGCGATACAGCGTTCGCGCGGCTAAAGCAGTTTCGCAATTGGTGTAGACCGAATCTGCTGCAAAGGATCGGGCTGGCCGCCCTGGGAGAGTAAATCATGACGGAAACTGCTTCTACGGCAAGGACCTCTGGGCGGTTGGAGTTTCTGGATGCAGCGCGCGGGATCGCTGCTTGTGCTGTCGTTTTTCAGCACACCATCCAAATCAGCTACCCGGCCTTTCTTCCGTGGTCTCTTCGTCACGTAAATTGTGGCTTGGTTGGGGTCGTCGTCTTTTTTCTAATCAGCGGCTTTATTATCCCGGTCAGCATCATGCGGACGAAGCGGCTCAGCACGTTTTGGGGCAGCCGTTTTTTCCGCTTGTACCCGATCTATTGGGTCAGCTTAGTCACGGCGCTGGTGTTAGGATGGCTCGGCCTGATGAGGCTGCCTGCTGCCTTCAAGACCCATCCCGTTCTAGACTCCCTTGTTAACTTCACCATGCTTCAGTCCTTTCTCCGCGCCCCAGATGCGCTCCCCGTCTATTGGACACTCTCACTTGAGCTGGTCTTCTATGTACTCTGTTCCCTGCTTTTCATCGCCGGCTGGCTGAACCGGTCATTGTTGTGGGGGTGGTTAGCTTCGGGCAGCATGGCGCTTGGCGTTTTCATTGCCGGTGTAGGGTTTCACCGTTCGGTGCCCGCAGGCCGCATCGGGTTACTTGTTACTGCGTTTCTTGGGACGGTAATCTACAGCGTCTATTCGAAACGGCAGGTTCAGAAGCATCTGTACCCGCTGTTAGCATTCACGCTGGCTACGTTTGCTGCCGGATTCTGGTTCCGGTTCCAACAGTATCCCTCGCATAGTGAAGCCGAAAACTACAGTGTTGCAGGAGTACTCGCTTCGTGGGTCGCGGCCTATACGCTATTCGCGGTGCTATTTCTCCTCCGCGCAAGTGAGTTTCCTGGATGGACACTGTGGATAGGCCGCATCAGCTACTCGCTGTATCTGGTCCACGGGATGGTATTGGCCCTGCTGCCCAGAACACTGAATCCGGTTGTCTTTCCATGCGTGGCTGTTTCGCTCTCCTTCGCCATCTCAGCGGCTTCATACCAATGGATCGAAAAGCCTGCGATTGACTTTTACCGTAAGGTACGGGCCCCTAAACCATCGTTCGCCCTCCACGGATAACCTTGGTTAGTAGCTCGAGTGGCTCGTCCCAGCGGTCGCCGCCACGGGCAAGAGCCATGACTATGATTGCGAAGAAGGATACGGGGCGGATCGTTCTAAAGGGAATATGATCGCTCTATCCCACTTCTCGGCAGGAAAGGTCGACCCGTCTTGCATACTTCACCTCTGGAGTTAGTGTTGTGGATGATCTGGACCTTCGATGCTGGCTATATAGACGGGGTAGGCTGGAGGCCCCCGGGGCGTTCGCGCGACTAACATCCGTCCGTCGGGATCTATGACACTAAAGAATGCGCGCGTGGAGAGCTTCGAACAATTTCTCTGTTTAAGCGAGGGCGGCTAGATGCGAATCCTAATAATCAACACGTTATATCCTCCTATAACCGTCGGAGGTGCCGAGAAGTCGGTCTGCTTATTGGCGGAGGCAATGGCGCGCTCTGGAGATCAGGTGGCCGTCGTCAGTCTTCATCCGGAGCCTCAGGAGACCGTAGAGAGCCGGAATAATGTCCGAGTCTATCGCTTGCCAATGGATAACCGCTATTGGCCCTTCGGTGGCGGCGAGAAGCCGGGTAAAGTGGCCAGGTTGTGGTGGCATATGGGCGAAGCGTGGAATATTCGGGCGGCTGAACGCGTCGGACGGATTCTGGATCTGGAAAGGCCCGACGTC
>DASRRN010000504.1:0-6413 GCA_035695685.1 Acidobacteriaceae bacterium
ATAGGCGAACGAAAGTCTCATGAGCGAACAGGCAACAAATCTTGAGCAGACACAGGTAGTCGCCGAACCGACGAATCCAGCGTGGATCAAAACTGAACTCGCGCGTCACCCGCAACGGCCCTACCCCATGGATTTCATCCAGCGCATCTTTACTGATTTTTCGGAGATCCACGGCGACCGTGCCTTTGGCGACGATCTCGCCATGGCCTGCGGTATGGCCCGCTTCCACGGTGAAGAAGTGATGGCCATCGCCAACCTGAAAGGACGGGTATTTAAGGAGAAGGTACGGCGCAATTTCGGCATGCCCAATCCGGAGGGTTACCGCAAGGCGCTGCGCGCCATGAAGATTGCGGAAAAGTTTAACCGGCCGGTGTTTACCTTCATCGATCTGACGGGAGCCAATCCCGGCATTGCGGCCGAAGAACGCGGCCAGGCAGAAGCCATAGCTCGCAATCTGCGCGAGATGTCCCGCCTGCGCGTGCCCACCATTGCCACCATCACCGGCGAGGGTGGTTCCGGAGGAGCACTGGCGTTGGCGGTTGCCGATCGCGTGCTCATGATGGAAAACGCCGTCTATTCGGTAATTGCTCCCGAAGCGTGCGGCGCAATCATGTGGCGTGATCCGAACAAGAAGGCCCAGGCCGCAGCCGCTCTCAAGATTACTTCCGAAGACGTAAGCCGCTTGGGCTGTGTCGACGATCTGGTGTCGGAACCCTCCGGGGGAGCCCAGAACGACCCGGTCGCCGCCGCCACCATGCTCGACGAGAAGCTAACCTGGCATCTCAATGAATTGAAAGCCATGACGGGGGAAGATCGGATCGCACGCCGCCTGGCCAAGTTCCGGGAAATTGCCAGGTTCTACACCAACGCCTGAAACATCTATGCCAACAGGGGCATGCGCTTGACCCAAATCACCGCCGCCGATCGAGTGCGCGCCTTCGGCCACGTCATCATCGCCGGAATTTACTTTTATATCGCCCAGAGCATTGCAGTCCACGCGGCCAACGGTCTGTCGACCGGGGTTTGGCTTCCCCTCATAGAGCGAATCGTTTTGCTCTTTCTGCTGGTGGTGGGATACGCCGCGATGGGGCGAGCATTCAATCGCCGCCGCGAACCCATCCGCGACATGGGCTTGGTCTTCCGTCCGGGTTGGCAACGAGAGTTTGGCCTGGGGGCCGCTTTGGGCTGGGGGATGTTGCTGGCCAGCATCCTGCCGCTGGTTCTCAGTGGTGGATTGATCATCACGTTCTGGGCGATACCCCGCCAGTTCGGGATTCTGCTCATTGATTTACTGGTGCTCGCCGTGGCTTCCCTGGCGGAGGAAGTCACCTTCCGCGGATATCCATTTCAACGTTTGATTGACGCCATGGGACCAACGTTGGCGACAATCGTTTTCTCCTTCGTATTTGCCGGGCTGCATATGTTCAATCCTGGCGCTAGCCGCGCCAGCTTCATGGTTACCGTTTTCAGCAGTTGGCTGCTGTCGGTAGCGTATCTACGCACCCGCGCACTGTGGATCTGCTGGGGCTGGCATTTTGCCTGGAATACAAGCATGTGCCTGCTTTTTGGATTACCGGTGAGTGGCATCACCCAGTTTTCTCCTGTGATTCAAAGCAATACAGTGGGTCCAACCTGGATGACCGGCGGCGACTACGGCCCGGAAGCCAGTACAGTGGCAGCGATCGTTCTTCTTATCGGTATCTTTGTCGTTTACCGAACTACCCGGAGTTTGGCCTATCTCCATACGCAGCCGGTCATTGTGCCCGCGGGTATCCCCGTTGACCTGGACGCGATGAGCAACACTCTCGCCCCACATCATCCGGTCGCTTCCCAGGCGCCGCCGGCGGGGAGCACTCTAGTGCAAATCGACTCCGCTCCCGTGCCCTCCGCTCCTCGAACGCAACCTGAAGAGCCACCTG
The DNA here is from genome assembly GCA_035695685.1 of Acidobacteriaceae bacterium. Lineage (GTDB taxonomy): Bacteria > Acidobacteriota > Terriglobia > Terriglobales > Acidobacteriaceae > PALSA-350. Next base: position 1,920 of record DASRRN010000504.1, read on the forward strand.
AGTAATGCCATGCGGAGACCCGATTTGCTACCCTCAAACTTTCCTCGTGTTGCGCATGAAAGGCTACTTGCAAATCACCGGTGATTAGGACGATCATTGCCGTCATGAGGGAATCGCCATGGTTGGGTTTACGACCAAAGAATTCTTTCCCGCCGCTGCGTTGTTGGCAGTCACCGCATTTGGCAGCTGCACTCTAGGCCATGCACAAGTGTTCGTGGTGCAACGTGAGCATCTGGGGCCGAAAGAAGCCAATCTCACCACTGTCCAACCCACTACCGTTGCCCTAGACACCAAGCCGCTGACCGAGCGGACAAAGCAACAGCTGATCCGAACATTTCAGGCCGATGAGGCCTTTGCCGTTCGTCCTCTTCCGCTCGGCACGAAGGGCATTATGCTGCATGCCAACGGCCCGCTTAGTCCTTCCGGAAACCGTTACGCGGAGGAGTTGGAGAAGTTCGGTGTTTCCTCCAAGCCCGGAGACCGCGTGGTGATTACCAAGTTCGAGGTCAGGCCAGACCGGATCCTGTTTGAATTTAACGATGGCCCGGAAAAGCATCACCACATTCTGCAGCACATTGAAGTGGGAGGCATGGGTGGGATGTCACCGCTGGCCCAGGATGACGGCCATGTTCCGATTGGTTCCCGAATGGTGTTGGTCTTCAACAAATTTGTACCCGAGATGACGGCTTCCCAGGTGCGCAACCTGATCGCTCCCATGATCGATTTTTCACTCAAGACTCCGGTCGAAGCCTTCGCCGACACCCTGCCTCCGAAACTCAAGGGGGCGGTGCTGAACCACGAAGTTCTGGTGGGCATGAATCGGGAGATGGTTCTGAAAGCTGTGGGCCAGCCCGACCAGAAGGTTCGCGAAATGGACGGGCAGACGCCTTTCGAGGAATGGATATATGGGCAGCCGCCGCACGAGGTCCAGTTTGTGCGCTTCAATGGCAACCGTGTAATCCGGTTGGAGATTGCCGATGTCGGCCAGCCGCCTGTAATTCGTGACAAGGATGAAACCGATGGCTACTTTGCGGGGCAGTTCGTGCATCAGGTTCGCCTCGGCGACGCACCGCCCACCGCACCTAACCAGGAGCATGCTCCCGCTCCCGCGCCGACATTGCGCAAGCCAGGGGAGCAGTTACCGGACGCCGTTAACAAAGATCAACAGATGAAGCCGGTGCAGTTCCCAGATGACCAGAAAACTGATCAGAAACCCAAGCCGATTCCTCCGCCTCCCGGTTCCGCTCCCTCCCAATTGCTCGACGTGTCCCAGGCCCGCAGCGTGAACTAGAACGACGAATCGTGTAAAATGAGGGCTAGCAGCGCCTTCTGTTTCGCCCCAGATGATGCAAAACCGCGTTTGGCCAGAGGTTTAGAGCAGTTTCGCAATTGCTGTGGTCTGATTAAAGGCCGCGAGGAGTGGTTTTCCTTGGGAGAAAACCACGAAAAGGCCTCTCGCTTCGGTCTAAACCCATTGCGAAACTGCTTAGGCGGAAGTGCGGCATGAAGCCTGTTAGAGGAGATAAACCATGGCAAAAGTAGCCAAGACCGCCGACCGTTCAAAAATGATGGACACGACCAAGGGCGTTGAATGTCCGAAATGCAATAAGGCGACGCGCATTGTGAAACGTGTAAAGGATCGGGAGCGCGGAGTTCCCGGAGGCGTTTACATTTCCTGCTCGGCTTGTGATTTCTACGAGAAGCTCTAAGCAGACGCGATCCCGATACCAGCCTGCATTTCTGCAAGTATGGATCTCGCTGCGGCCCCCGGGTCAACAGCCCGGGTAATCGGCCGCCCCACCACCAGGTAACTTGCCCCGGACGCAATGGCGGCTCCTGGTGTAGCGACCCGCCGCTGATCGCCGACTGATGCGCCCTGGGGACGAATGCCCGGGATTACGAGCAAAGGCCGGCTGCCTAGCCGGCTGCGTAAACTGGCCACTTCGATTGGGGAGCAGACGAACCCCGCTACACCGCAGCCGGACGCCATAGTAGCCAACCGCTCTACTTGGGCGGCCGCGGTTCCCGGCACGCCAGTAGCTTCCAACTGGGCGTCGTCCATGCTGGTTAAAACGGTGACCGCGAGCAGGGCAAGGTTCGCATCCGTTGCTTCCACCGCGGCGGTGAGCATTTCTGGTCCGCCTGCAGCATGCACGGTCAGCATATCTACACCGAGTCGCGTTGCCGCGCGCACTGCCGAGGCTACGGTGTTTGGGATATCGTGCAGCTTCAAATCCAGGAATATCGAGAAACCCCGCCGCTGCAACTCAACAACCAGGGAGTTGCCCTCGGCGATATAGAGCTCCAATCCGATTTTGACCCAGCGCGTGGCGCCGTCTAACCGCTCCACCAGGGCGAGAGCCGCCCTGGCGTCCGGAAAATCCAACGCAACAATCAGACGATCCGATGGAAGGTGATCCTTTGCAAAGCGATGCACCCTATCCTCGATCATCTCTGAAATTGCGCGGGCCAACTGAGTTCTGCGATTTGAGTTGGGCTGAGCGATGCTGGATCAACCAGATCGAGCCGCACCGATGCGACGCCGCGGAACCCCAGAATTCTGGCGGCTGCATAGGAAAGGTCGATCACGCGATTTTCTGGTACGGGACCTCGATCATTGACCCGGACCAGAACCGACCGGTGGTTGCGCAGGTTTGTCACCAGCAGGGTGGCCCCCAGTGGCAGGCTGCGATGGGCGCAAGTCATGGAGTTCATATCGAAAGGTTCACCGCTGGCAGTGGGTTGTCCCTGAAAGGGGGCACCATACCAGGAAGCTCGCCCCAATTGATGCCAATGGCGGTGAGGAGTAGCGACTGTATTTTGCGTGTTTACCTGGGGAGAATCGGGCTGAGCTTGGGTCGAACCGGGACTGATGCAAATAGCGGATAGGACAGCGCCGGCAAGGATTGCGGGCCCTAAAGGCCAGTGAGAGTTGGTTGCGATAGTGGTCATTGTTCTCCTGTCTTATTGTATGGAGCGCTTTGGCCCTAAGTCAAAATTTATCAATTACTTATTAAAGTGTCCTCCCGGCAAAAGTGGATTAAGGTCACAAGCTATTAGACGACATCTGTGAGCCCATGTTGCGCAAAAAGCAGGATCTTCCCCTCACCAAAGTCATCCGCCAACCCGAAAAACCCCATCGGCGGAGCATACACTGGCAGAACGGTTTCTGCTCTGGAAATGGGGCGAAAATTGTGGAAAACTCCAGAATTGCAGCCTTTACCCAAAATGCGCGCCAGACCAGTAGTACTGACCATCGCCGGCTTTGATCCTGGATCCGGGGCCGGAATCACGGCTGACCTGAAGACGTTCGCTGCTCATGGAACCTATGGCGTGGCTTGCATCACCGCCATGACGGTGCAATCGACTTTGGGTGTCCAGGCGGTCGAACCCCTTTCCGGCAGCCTGGTTCGGCGGACACTGGATTGCCTGGTCGAGGACGTGTCCCTATCTGGAGTCAAGATCGGGATGTTGGGAAGCTCAGAGGTTGCGGGCGAAGTCGCGTCCTTCCTGTCCGCCCAATCCGGCAACATCGAGCGGGCCAGGATTGTTCTCGATCCGGTGCTGCGTTCGACATCGGGCACGGGTCTCATTGATGAGAATGGCGTTCGCATTATCCGAGACGAGTTGCTCAAATGCGTTAGCTGGATTACACCGAACATTCACGAATTGGCCGTTCTAACGGGCGGGTATCCGGGCGCCCTGGGCCATGAGCAGGTGCCGGCGGCGGCGGTGGAGCTCAAAGAGATGGCGGTGCGATTGGGTAATGACGGGCTGAACGTGGTGGTGACCGGCGGCCACCTCAGGCAGCCGGATGACTTTCTGCTCACCGCGTCGGGGGAAGAGAGGTGGTTGCCGGGTGAAAAGATTGCAACTACCTCTACCCACGGAACGGGCTGCGCTTTCTCGAGCGCGTTGCTTTGCGGGCTCATTTCCGGTCAGGGTCCTGAGCAGGCAGTTGCTGCAGCGAAGGCATACGTGATCGAGGCACTTCGCTCCGCATACCCGCTCGGAAAAGGAAAAGGACCCATGAATCATCTTTTTTCTTTCGATCATTCTTTCGATCATTCATGAGTGTGATTTGGGTCTATGCAGTTGAAGTATCTCTTTATTGTTTTGGGGTCTGCAAATGCGATTTGCCGTTTGCCATTTGAATTCGTTGATTGGTTGGGGAAACAAGGGTGCCGCGCCTATGGCGCTCGGGGCATGATGGGATTCCCACCCAGCCCTTCCGGGCTGGGCTGACATCTAGCGGGCGGCCCTCCGGGCCTCGAGGTACACGGGAGTCTGAGGCTCAGCCGTCCCTTCGGGACTGATTCGTCTTTTCAGAACCTACCCAGGACTGGCATCCTGGGCCAGGCTCAAACAGACGTGTCCAAATTGGCTCTTTTACTGCTTTGCTTCACCGGTCGTTGGCAATGCCAAAGCTTGATTGGCTCCCGCATGAGAGAACCGCAGAAGAGAACCCAGCCGCTCCTTAGGCCCGGAGGGCCG
>DASRRN010000505.1:0-2942 GCA_035695685.1 Acidobacteriaceae bacterium
TAAACCGGCCAAGCCATTCGATGTCACCTGTCCCGATTGCGGGGCGATCCTGAAGGTTGACCCCGAGACCAGGGCGATACTCTCGCACACCTCTGCGCCGCGCAAACGGACCTTTGAAGATTTTGAAGCGGCAGCCAAGGCCATGCGCGAACAGGACGAGCGCAAAGAAGACATTTTCAGGCAGTCGGTCGAAGCGGAAAAGAATAAACAACAATTGTTCGACAAGCGATTCGAGGAAGCGTTGCGCAAGGCAAAGGAATCTCCGGATGAGGGACGACCTCTGCGTGAATTCGATCTCGACTAAGGCATTTCTCCGCATCTATAACAGAGTGCACGCGAAAGAGAGACAGCGATGGGGATCACACGCATTCCGCAGCAAGTGGCATCTACCGTTCAGGACGCCACCGACACCCTGAAATACCAGGGAAACCGGCTTCTCGACCAGGGTTGGGACAAGAATTGGGTCCGCACCGTGGCCGCTGGCTCGCTGGTGACCGGAGCAGTTCTGCTGGCCAGTGGCAAGCGTAAAGCCGGATTAGCTGTTGCTGCCGCCGGAACAGTCTTTGCCTTGCTCGAAGATCCTGAGGGCGTCAAGAAGGTATGGAACAACATCCCGGATTATCTCGACAGCGGTCACAGCATGCTGAGCCGTTTTGAGAAGTTTGTGGGAGAGTTGACGGCCCAGGGCGAGAAACTGCGCACCGTGGTTGAAAAAGCCGTGCGGCAGTAAACCTTCCTTCGGCAAGAAGACGTCTCTCAGTACGCGTTTGAGAACTCGGAATTTACGAATTTAGTCCCGCAGGGACGGGTGAACTTAGCCCAGGACGGGGGCCCATAAGCGCTAACTTGTCTTGGATGTTTTTCTTCAAAACTCCCACGAAGTCGTCATCCTGAGCGGAGCGCTTCACAGATTGATCGCGGGGCACCGCGCTTGAATGGCGCGGAGTCGAAGGACCCCGGGGATGCTTATCTTGCCTATGCCGTTCGGAGCTTTTCAACCACCGAAGCCCGCACCTGGCGAAAAGAAGCTCAATCTCATTCGATCAATCCCGAGTTCAAAGATCTTGCACAGAGCTGGGGATGAAGACGATTACCGTGCATGAAAAGATTTGTCCGTGACCATCAAATGCGTACCGCAGGAAGATCCTGCTCTCGGGCTTCGGTGGTTGAAAAGCTCCGAACGGCATAGGCAAGATAAGCATCGCCGGGGTCCTTCGACTCCGCGCCATAAAACCCTCTGATACGCGATAGGTCTGCGAGGCGCTTCGCTCAGGATGACGATTTCGTGGGAGTTTTGAAGAAAAACATCCCAGATAAGTTAGCGCTGATGGGACGAACGTCCTGGGCTACTCGCAGGAACTCTCAGGCGTCCCTACCGCACTGGGTTTGGAAATAGATTCCCTCGCAGTTAACCGATACCCAGTTGTTCGCGAGCCTTCTGGCTGATGCGGTCCGGCGTCCAGGCCGGCTCCCACACCAGGTTGACCACGGTGTCGCTAATCTCCGGAATACCCGCCAGCCGGTTACGTACCTGTTCCATGATGGTGACGTGGGACGGGCAACCTTGCGACGTCATCGTCATTTCGACTTCCACCCGTTGCCTCGGAAACGCTCGTTTGGAGTTCGCATCCGGAGTCAGCATGACTTTGTAAATCAATCCCAGGTCCACGATGTTTACCGGGATTTCCGGATCGTAGCAATCCCGCAAAGCCTGCATAACGTCTTCTTCGCTGAGTGCCATATTAGTTCTTGCGTTCCACCAGGTACCGTGCCACCGCCTTCAACCGATCGGCACGCTGACCGTAGTTGGTTAGTTGCGTGAACGCCTCATCGATCAGCCGCTCCGCATCCTTGACGCTCTGCGCCACCCCGTAGACCGCCGGCCATGTGGCTTTCTCACTGGCTACATCCTTGCCCGCTGTCTTGCCCAGTTGGGACGAATTCTGGGTTACATCCAGCACATCGTCCATGATTTGAAACGCCAGCCCCGCTTTGCGTCCAAACTCCCGCAGCCGCTCGATGTCATCTGCATCCCCGCCTGCGTAGATGCCCCCGGTGATCAGGCTGACGCGAATCAACGCGCCGGTCTTAGCACGATGGATGGCTTCCACGACCTCCGGGGTTGGCTTATGTTCCTCGGCTTCCAGATCCATGACCTGCCCGCCGATCATGCCCTCGACCGTTCCTGTCGCCTGTGCGATGGAGCGCACAATCTCTACCGTTTGCGGAGCCGGGCATTGGATGCCGGCAAGCACTTCGTAAGCTTGTGTCTGTAGCGCATCCCCGGCAAGGATGGCTATTGCTTCCCCAAAGGCGACGTGGCAAGTCGGCTTGCCCCGGCGCAGATCATCATTGTCCAGAGCGGGTAAATCATCATGGATCAGGGAATAAGTGTGCAACATTTCGATCGCCGCGCCCAGCTCTTCCACCCCCGCAGGGAGCTGACCGGAGCCCGCGATCATTCTTGCTGCTTCCATGCACAGTACCGGTCGCAAACGCTTACCGCCGGCAAAAACGCTGTGCCGCATGGCGCGATGAATCGAGACCGGCGCCTGATCCGGACCGGGCAACAGACCATCCAGGGCGTGGTCGACAAGCTTTATACCGCTGTCCCGAATCTCGAGCGCACTTTGCTGCATTTTGGTAATCATACCCGACGCCCGCGACGCTCCATCATGGCCACGAGTGCCAGCGCCAGCAATGCGAGGGTGGAAACTGCGCGCCCGGCGATCACGTCACTGGTCGCCGTCCATTGCACTTCAATCGCATGACTCCCAGCCATGACCGGCACCGCCATCAGGCCATCATCCCGCATCGGGCGGCCTAGCGCCGGCTTGCCATCTACGGTCACACGCCACGACGGATAGTCCATCAAACGCAACACGGCATAGCCGTTCTCGGGGGTAACAACGCTAACTAGCCAATGCTCAGCATTCCATTGT
>DASRRN010000506.1:0-4791 GCA_035695685.1 Acidobacteriaceae bacterium
GCGCCGGCAAGTATACAGTCTCCATCTTGCGGATAATCGGCTTGGCCGCGATGGGGTCTCTGTTTATGCTGGTGGCCTTGCTTTATGGGCTCTCCCGCAAGCCGAAGCAAACTACCACTCACGCTTAGCGAGCGCATAGGAATGGGACGGGTGCCCCACGTTCGCATCAGCGTACGTGGGCCGAAAAAGATGGGCGAAGCCCTACATCGGCTTTTACTCTGATAGTAGAAAATCTCGCGTGATACAGCGAAAGCATTCGAAAAGATCGTTTTCGGCCCACGTATCCGGATTTCCTGCACGGGGCGCCACCAACAACCGCGTGTGCGGCTTTCATTAAGGAAAGCCGCATCAAGTTCGCCGACGCCAGCAAGATCCACAGGAAATCCGGAGTACGCTGGGGCGAACGTGGGGTACCCGTCCCATTCCCGAAGACTTTTCCGCGGGAGTGGACTCCTGTCCGATTACCGAGGGTGGCTTCTAATCCGCGACCATCAGCTGCCCCGGAACGATCGGACGAGTACGGGGCAGCATCCCAAAAGCGGCCGCCGCGCCCACCGCACATAAGCTCAGCACGAACGCAGCCAACTCTACCTGGTTCGTCGCTGGTGACCGGGGGAGCGTCTTCCACAGCAGCAGCAACACGGTCTGCGAAATGACCGCAGCCCACACCGCCCCGTAGAAATATCGCCGCTCGATTCCCTCGCCCTTGGTCGATCGCCCCACTCGCGGCAGCAGTCCAAACAGACCCAGCAGCAGCACCACGGCGAAAAGTGGAAAGTAGGCCTCAAGATAAATCTGCTTCATCACCCACTTGCCAGTCGCAGCGGCAATGACCAGCCCTGCCAGGTTCAGCAAAGTAAAGGTAATGACAGCGTTCCAGGCAAACATGTAACAAACCTTGCGATACAGAGGATTGGGCTTGTCCTCAGTAAAGCGAAGAATGTACGGCCTCGGCTCTACTCCGGGAAGCTGCCCAAAGAAGCCTGCGACCCCGGTTGCCGCCATCACCAGAAAAAGCCAGACCAGGTTTCTTCCACTGCCACCGTGCGCAAACAGATCGAACGTCAATGGCCCGGGCGCTAGAAAAAAGACCCAGATCCATATCGGCCAGTGGGCCAGGCGGTATCGCCTCGTGTTGCGCTCGCGTATCTTGCGGGCTTCCGCATATTCCACCTTGATCGGGTAAGCCATCTCACTGTTATTGTGCATCTTTTTCCGTCGACCGGGGGTGCTGCTGCATCCCATTCTTCTGATTGTGTTAGGTTCGTCTGGGAGGGTTCAGCATTGGGCAAGATCATGGTCCCGAAGCGTCTGTTTTTGACCAAGGGCGTCGGGAAGCACAAGGAACGATTAACGTCTTTTGAGTTGGCTCTGCGAGACGCCGGCATCGCCGCCCAGAACCTGGTGCGGGTTTCTTCCATCTTTCCGCCACAATGCAAACTGATTACCCGCAAGGAAGGCCTGAAGTATCTTTCGCCCGGCGAGGTCGTCTTCGCCGTGGTGGCAGAAAACTCCACCCGCGAACCGCATCGCCTGGTGGCATCGAGTATTGGTGTCGCTATTCCAACAGATCGCAACACCTACGGTTACCTGAGCGAACACCACAGCTTCGGCGAAGCGGAAGATCAGGCCGGCGAGTACGCGGAGGAGCTGGCGGCTGAAATGCTCGCCACGACCCTCAACGTGGAATTCGATCCCGACAAGAGCTGGGATGAAAAAAAAGAGATGTATCGCATCTCCAACAAGATTGTCCGCACCACAAACGTCACCCAGTCGGCAATCGGAGACAAGCGTGGGCTTTGGACCACGGTCATAGCCGCGGCAATCCTGATATTTGAGTAAGAGAATGACAAGCAAAACAAACTACCGCGTTGGTTTGGTGCAGATGTCCTGCTCGCCGGACCCCGACGCCAACCTCGATAAAGCGGCCGACCGCGTTCGCGAAGCCGCCCGCGGCGGGGCAAACATCGTTTGCCTGCCGGAGCTGTTTGGTGCACAGTATTTCTGCCAGCGTGAAGATGCCGAGCTCTTCGATCTCGCCGAGCCCATACCCGGCCCCTCCACCGAGCGCCTATCCGCCGTGGCGCGAGAGGAAAAAGTGGTGGTGGTCGCTTCCCTCTTCGAACGCCGCGCTGCCGGGCTCTATCACAATACGGTTGCATTACTGCAGAGCGACGGAACGCTGGGCGGAATCTACCGGAAGATGCACATCCCCGACGACCCGCTCTACTACGAGAAGTTTTATTTCACGCCCGGCGACCTGGGTTTTAAGGCTTTCGACACTTCCGTGGGACAGGTGGGCACCCTTATCTGTTGGGACCAGTGGTACCCGGAAGCAGCCCGCATCACCGCCTTGCGCGGCGCCAACCTGCTCTTCTATCCGACTGCCATAGGCTGGCATCCAGCGGAAAAAGAGCAGTTCGGCGTGGCGCAGTATGACGCATGGCAGACCATCCAACGTTCGCACGCCATCGCCAACGGAGTGTACGTCGCTTCCGTCAATCGTGTGGGTCACGAGAACGGAGACGTCCGCGGCAAGCGCGCACCCGGGGTCGGACTCGAGTTCTGGGGCGGATCTTTTATTGCTGATCCTTTCGGCCGCGTCCTGGCCCAGGCTCCCCATGACAGTGAGGCCATCCTGATCGAGGAAGTTGACTTGAAGAACCTCGAAGATACACGGCGCAATTGGCCCTTCCTGCGTGACCGGCGCATCGATTTCTACCCGCCGATTACGGCTCGCTTTCTCGACGATGGCAAATGAACACGTAACTCCGCGCAGCCTGGGCTATCGCATGCCGGCGGAGTGGGAGCCCCACGCAGCCACCTGGCTGGCATGGCCCCACAACGCGGCAGACTGGCCCGGTAGATTTCACCCCATCCCCTGGGTCTATTGCGACATCATCCGCCACCTCTCCCGCGTCGAAGACGTGCACCTGCTGGTCAACGACCGCACTGCCGAGCAGCGAGCACGCGGCATGCTGACGCGAACCGGCGCACAAATGGATCGCATTCACTTCCATCCATGGCCCACCAACCGTGTCTGGATGCGGGATTCCGGCCCCATCTTCGTGACTCGAAGCGGGTCCCAGGAGAACCCTGTCGCCACCACCAATTGGCGCTTCAATGCCTGGGCAAAATACGAAGATTGGCAGCTTGATGACCAGCTGCCTTTGAAAGCAAGCGAACTACTTCACCTGCCCAACTGGACGCCAGAATTCTCGACGCATCGCGTGGTTCTGGAAGGGGGCAGTATTGATGTCAACGGCCAGGGCACGCTCATCACCACCGAAGAGTGCCTGCTGAGCGCAGTGCAGCAGCGCAATCCCGCCCTGGCCCGCGAAGATCTGGAGCGCGTCTTCCACGACTATCTGGGGGTTGACCAGGTGCTGTGGATGGATCGTGGCATCGCCGGTGATGATACCCACGGCCACGTGGACGACATCACCCGTTTCGTTAGTCCCGTTACGATCGTCACCGTCACGGAGTCAAATCGCGCCGACGAAAACCACCTGCCGCTGGCGGAAAATCTGGAGAGGTTGCACGCAGCCCGCGATCCTGAAGGCCGGCCTTATTCGATCGTCGAGTTGCCCATGCCCTCTCCGGTTGTCTTTCAGGGTCAGCGATTGCCCGCCAGTTACGCTAACTTTTACATCGCGAATGGAATGGTACTGGTACCTACCTTTAACGATGCCAATGACCGCAAGGCGCTTAATATCCTCGCCGAGCTTTTCCCGGACCGTCAGGTAGTAGGTATTCACAGCGGCGATCTGGTCTGGGGATTAGGAACGCTGCACTGCATGACGCAGCAGCAGCCTGCGGGCGCCTGAGTCATGACGGATGCTGAAGCGCTGACCCTGGCCCTCGCTGAGGCACGGGCCGGCGCCGCGGCCGGCGAAGTCCCAGTAGGCGCCATCGTCGTCGAAAACGGGGTCGTTGTCGGTCGCGGCCAAAATCGGGTTCTGCGCGACGTGGACCCGACCGCCCACGCCGAGATCGTCGCGCTTCGCGAGGCGGCTCGTAGCCTGGGCAACTACCGCCTCGCGAGTTGCGAGCTTTTTGTCACCCTGGAGCCTTGTGCCATGTGTGCCGGAGCCATGATCCATGCCAGGCTTAAGCGGCTCATCTATGCCGCCGCCGATCCCAAGGCCGGAGCCGTCAGCTCGGTCCTGGAGGTCCTGAATCACCCGCGATTGAACCATCAGATGATCGTGGCCAGCGGAGAGCTGGCGGAAGAAAGCGGTGAGTTACTACGCTCTTTTTTCCGCCAGAGACGAACGTAACGTGAAGGTCAGTAAAGGAAAGAAACAGGAGGTCCCTCCACGGCACGCCGGGACAGGTCCACTCCGCTACGCTCTGTCGAAAAACATCTTCCTGAGGGGCGGAGGAGGAGCTAAAAGCGCTCCCTCAGTGGCTAAAGCCGGACAGATTTGCAATCACTTATGGACGGCCTGAAGGCCGTCCCCTTCACAGCTGTCCCAACCGCTCTCCATGGAAGCTTCGCCCTCCCCCTTGTCATCTCGACCGAAGCGTAGCGGAGTCGAGAGATCTCTGTGTTGTCGGCCTCTCCTGGAGATGTTTTTCGACCGGAGTAACCGATGGGCCTTCGGCCCACCCAAGGTGATGAAAAACAGCTGTGAAGGGGACGGCCTTCAGGCCGTCCATAAGTGATTGCAAATCTGTCCGGCTTTAGCCACTGAGGGAGCGCTTTTAGCTCCTCCTCCGCCCCTCAGGAAGATGTTTTTCGACCGAGCGCAGCGCAGTGGACCTGTCCCGGCGTGCCGTGGAGGGACC
>DASRRN010000507.1:0-4356 GCA_035695685.1 Acidobacteriaceae bacterium
AAATCCCGTCGCGGAGACCGTCACCTTATAGGGATCCGGAGGAAGCGACAGGATGGTGTAGTAACCGGAACTGTTGGTCTGCACTTCGCGCGAGGCCCCGGTTGCGGCATCTGTTGCCGTCACCGTGCTATTGGGAATGGCGGCGCCGCTTTGGTCGTAAACCACGCCCACAATCGACCCGGATGTCAACTGGCCATGCAGTGTCACAACGGAAACGAGGACCACGACAGAAACAACAACAGCAACCCTTAATAGGGCTGAAATTCTCTTGGTTTCCCTGATGATGCGCATCGATTCCATACCTCCCAGGCAGGAAAGTCTAACTTTATGTTTGCTCGACAAGCAACCCAGAATGTAGAGGGCGTCCACCAACTGCAGGAGGCGAATGGGAATACTGCTCCCGGTTCGAGCGAACTCCGTAAGGGCTCTGGACTAGTCAGTTTCGAGAGGAAAAGAAGGGATCAACAACAACACCAGCGATAAGGCCGAGAGCTCTTCGCTGTGGTACGCAACTTTCTGTATGCCGGAGACATGACATGACTATTAAGTCGCATCTGCCTTTCCGTGTCAAGTCCGAAGCCGGTTATTGAGGCGCCCGCGAAAGTCTAAGCGTGCTGGCGAGGAAAATAAAACCGAGCACAAGACTTGACCGTTCGTCTATGAAGCAGGCGGTCAATCAAGTAGCTAGAGAGTGATTCGCTGCTGGTCGAGCCCGAAGCGTACCAGCGGGAGCCAGTCAGGGAGATGCTCCACTGGAGGCGCATTGTGTTGGCAGGCAAAGTCCCCGAGTTTGGGCCAGGAAACAGCGGTACCATCAGTTCAGTCGTTTAACGCCGGGGTTACTGGAAGCGGCTTTGAAAGCAGTCTCTCGTCACGATCAGGGCCAATTTCAGAGGAGCCTCTCCATGTCGTCGTCTTTTCAGGACTTAAGGACCGCGTCTCGGCACTTATTAAAGTCTCCCGGGTTTGTCGTCACCTCGGTGTTGATGCTTGCGCTGACCATCGGTGCGACGACGGCGATTTTCTCGGTGGTTGAGGCAGTTCTACTGCGCCCCCTGTCATTCCCACAATCCGACCGGCTGATGGTGGTATCAGACGTTCTTAGCGGGGTCGACATGCCCACCAATGGTAATGTCGGCGTTACACCCATTGACATTCGTAACTACACGCGTGACACGCACAGTTTCAGCAATCTCGGCGGTTATGAACGCACCGGATTTGAGCTGTCGGGTGTTGGCGATCCCGCGCGAGTGAGTGCGACGCGCATGACCAGTGGGGTTTTTGCAGCGCTCGCGGTGCGGCCACTACTAGGACGCTTCTTCTCGCCACAGGAGGATGAACAACATGAGCCGGTGACGGTCATTAGCTACCGCACTTGGCGGAGTCGCTTCCACGGCGATCCAGGTGTCCTGGGTACTAAGCTCCTGCTCGACCGGCAGCCCTACGTAGTAGTCGGCGTGATGCCGCACGACTTCGAATTCCCGCTCGTCCCCGGCGTTCTAAACCGCACCGAATTGTGGATCCCCATGAGCTTCGATCTCCAGGAGCTGTCGGTACGCGAGGCCTCCAACTGGAGTTACGAAATGGTTGGCCGTCTCAAGCCTGGAATCACCGCCACGCAGGCGTTGGCTGATGTCACACGTGTAGCTGCAGAGACGGTGCGTAACTACCCGCCTTCCATGGCCGAGTTCAAGATGCATCCGGTAGTGAAGGCTCTGCATGAAGAGACCGTAGAGCAGGCTCGGCCGCTGGTCCGCACCCTTTTCCTGGCGGTGATGGTGGTCCTTTTGATTGCATGCGCAAACCTGACTGGACTGTTGTTGGTACGGGCTATCCGCAGGCGGCGGGAAGTGGCAGTGCGGCTTGCGCTCGGTGCTCGAGCCGCAACAATCTTGTGGCAGGAAATCCTCGAAAGCCTGATGTTGAGCGTTACCGGAGGCATGGTGGGGCTGCTACTTGCCGCGGTCGCCTTGCGACTTGGCCTGCGGCTGCTGCCAGACACCCTCCCACGTACCGCTGAGATCGGTTTGGATTGGGTGGTGGTTGGTTTTGCACTTGGGCTTGCCATCGCGACGGGAGTCGTGTGCGGCTTGGCCCCTGCTTTTGCGGCTCTCCGGACCAGCGTGGATGAGGCGCTCAAGGAAGGCGGCCGTACGGGCACCTCCGACGCGTTTCACACGCGCCTGCGCTCGGGATTGGTCGTCGCGGAGATAGCTGTTTCGCTGGTTTTGCTGGCAACCTCCGGGCTACTGCTAAGAAGCTTTGAAAAGATGCGAGAAGTGGACCTTGGCTTTCGGCCCGACCATACTTTGACAGCCGCGTACAGCCTGCTTCAGACCCAATACGCGACACAGGCAACGGTCGATGCTTTCAACTCTGAATTGCAGAAGCGATTACAGCAGCAGCCAGGCGTAAAGAGCGTCGGGCTCACTTCAGGTCTACCCGTTGCGGGTGGCAAGGGAACCATCGGGTTTGTGGCAGAAGGCTTTGTCACTCCGAGGGGATCGAGTTTTGATACTGGCACCATGATCTTGGTAGAAGGTGATTACTTCCAGACGATGGGTATTCCTCTGGTGCGGGGGCGCTGGTTTACCCAGGCAGACAAGCCAGACGGTCAACTGGTCGTCGTGGTTAACCGAAAACTGGCTGAGCAATCCTGGCCCGGGCAAGACCCGATCGGCAAACGTCTCCGATTCGGTACAGCGTCCCTGAAGACGCCATGGGCCACAGTCGTAGGCGAAGTGACGGACGTGAAAGACGGTTCACCTGACCTTCCGACGAAACAGCAGTTCTATCTGCCGGTGAAGCAGGCTAAAGAGATGGCTGGAGAAATGGGATCGCCTGCTGACCTGTATGGCAACCGAGGATATATCACGCTTCGCTCGGCGCTGCCTCCAGAGGAGATGGAGAATGTATTGCGGGCGACAGTTCGGTCGATCGATCCACTGTTGCCATTGAATCATGTGGAGAGCATGGAGCGGATAATTTCGGATAGCGAGACTCCGCGCCGTTTCAACACAATGTTCATTTCCTCGTTTGCCGTGATGGCTTCGTTGCTTGCAGTGCTCGGCATCTACGGTGTGATCGCATTTTCGGTCGCACTTCGTGTGCACGAAATGGCAATTCGCATGGCGCTCGGCTCGCAGCGTCTCGGAATCATCCGGCTGGTGGTGATGTCAGGAGCAAAACTTGCTGCCGCCGGTTGCGTCATTGGATTGGCTGGCGCCTTCGCCGCTTTACGCAGCTTGCGCTCGTTCCTTTTTGGGGTGAGCGCGTTCGATCCATGGGTGCTGACTTTTGCCTCGTCTCTGCTCTTGCTTTTGGCGTTGATCGCGTCGCTCCTTCCGGCTTGCCGTGCTGCATTCGTCGACCTTACGCAGGCATTGCGCTCGGAGTGACCAATCTTTCACGCTGGCGTCTCTACTCGGAGGGCTGGTCACCGGACAGCCGGTATACCGTCCTGTTGTGAGGCACGCCGACCGGGAGGTCGATACCGGCTTTGCCCATTGCGCGGCGAGTTCCGGTGGGCAACTGCCTGCCCAATTGCTGAAGCGAACCCGGTTGAGGAGAAATTCACTCTACTTCGCCAACACCTTTTCAAACATGTAGCGCAGAAAATCGTTGAGTGGAGCGTCGCTCTTGTCGGCCTGAGAGCGGAGCAAAGCTCCCTCCCAGCTATTGAGCACGAAACCGGCAAGTGAATCAGGCTTAATGGATTTTGCCATGTCGCCCTTCGCCGCAGCCTCGCTTAGTACCCCGGCGACGGCGGACTGCCACTGCTTGAAGCTGGAGCTGAGGCGATCTTGCAGCAGCGGGCTGGTGGCGGCGATCTCCAAGCTGAGGCTGCCGATGACGCAGCCTTGGATGGCCGCCGATTGGCCAGCCATCTGGATTAGGTCTTCGAAGTAGCGCCGCAGCCCCGGTCGCGGCTCAACTTTGCAGTTCACCCTACCCGCCCCATTGCGGCTCATATATGACCTCCCCGGCAGCAGTGATGTGGTAGGGATCGGTGGTCGAATAACCGGCTACTCTGACAAATGCCTGCAAGGTCGGCTTCGCGGTAACTTCGCCATGACCGTCTGGTAGACGCGGCAGGTTACCGAAATCCCCGTTTCAAGTAAGCCGCTCGCGCGGCGGACGCTCCGCGTGCCTACAATTAGGCATTTTCTTATGCGTAAAACCTTCATTGCTGGAGCATAATGGAGGCATCGTGACCTGCTGCTTCTCTCAACGATACCGTTCCCAGGCAGTCGTGAAGCGGTCAAACAGCAAAAGTACGATTGAATTCCCATAGCAAACCGCATCCGCCGCAAACGCGAGCGACCCACTTGAAACGGCTCTATCGAAACTGCCCAC
>DASRRN010000508.1:0-13982 GCA_035695685.1 Acidobacteriaceae bacterium
ACAACCAGGCAGGGGTGAGGCACACCCAACCAATGGCGCCACTTCCTCTGTCGATAGAAGTTTCCCCTTCCCCTCCGGCATCATGTTGGTCCGCCAGGCACTCTTCTTAACTTTGCCCACGCTTCTTCGCATCCATATATCTGAAGGACCGACAGGAGAATCAATGAAGCCCTGGAAAGCTGCAGTTCTCATGACGTTGCCGGTGTTGCTCTTTGCCGTCTGGCGCATCCGGTCCATTTATCAGGAACGGCATGAGCCGGTCATCGTCAAACAGGCTCCGCCGGAACACAAGATCACTCAGGATGACCTTGTGTTTCCGCGCAAAATGTATATCGACGACCTTAAGTCCGCCAAAGAGCTCAAGGGCAAAACTGTGTGGATGCAGGCTGGTTATCAGTTGGACTATTACCCCTATCACGACCATTCTGCGGTGTTCCGCGATAAGAAAGGTCCGCTGCCCACCGCTCAGGAGTTGAGCGTCTTGGACGTCGTCGAACTAACCACTCCCGCAAACTGGCTGAGCAGAATTCCCCGTGGCTCAAAGAACATCTTTCTCGTTTTCCGTAAGCCAGGCGATCCTCAGCAGTACGCTGTCCCGATGGGAGAGGTGGAAGGGGGCAACGAGACCTTCCGCCTGGATGACCTTTTGTACTACGACGATCCACACAAGCTGTACAGCCACTGGCCAGGCAATGTATGGCAAGCGATTGACCAGCACCAGGTCAAGCCGGGGATGAGCGAAATGCAAACGATGATGTCCGTCGGCCAGGTTTCCGAATCAGACTCCAGCAACTATGGCAATCGGACTGTGACGTACACCGCGGGTGATCGCAGGATTACGGTGACCTTCGCGCACGACAAAGCCACACAAGTTCAAGAAGCCCCTGGCCATGCATAGAGTTACCGCGACAGCATGGGTGCTCCTCGCGATCGCCTGAAACGGTCAACCGAAGAACGCCCAACCGAAAACCGGGCAACAGAAACCGTGATCGCACCCCCTTGACAGTGGATAGTCGAATGTCTACCATCGTCGGCAGATCAAGGGTCGAACGTCTTCCATAGAAGCGCGAAACGGACTTCTTCGAGAATCGCAATGGAAGCAGATGGGGGAAGCTGTGGCACGCGTAATGTGACCGCCGCTAAGGAGAGCTGAGATGCGATGGTGGCAGATCAAGAAACGGGATGCGGATCTGGAGCGGGAACTACAGTCTGACCTCGAACTGGAAGAGGAAGAACAGCGGGAATGCGGCTTGTCACCAGAACAATCTCGCCGTGCCGCCCTGAGGGCTTTCGGCAATCCAACCCTTATTCGCGAGCACACTCGTGCTGTGTGGAGCTGGAACGCGCTGGAGAATCTTCTTCGCGATCTAAGGATCAGCGTCCGCACTTTATTCCGGTCGCCTGGCTTTTCTATCATTGCCGTCCTCGTGATGGCGTTGTGCATCGGCGCTGCGACCTCGCTGTTCACCGTAGTGCGATCGGTTCTGCTCAGGCCGCTGCCCTTCCGCGATCCAGATCGGCTGGTGATGATCTATGAGCATTTCCGCTATCCCAGCATGAATGCGCAGCAGTTCAACTACAACGCCGTGGCTCCCGCTGACTACTACGACTGGCGCGCGCAGACCCACGGCTTTGAAGACATGGCTGCGTGGCACTGGGCGCAATTCAACCTGACTGGGGAGCGCGGAGAGTTGCCGGAATTGGTGAGCGCAGGCGGCGGGAGCTGGAATCTGTTTCCGCTGCTGGGCGTGCATGCGGTCATCGGACGCTCCTTTGCCGAGAGCGAAGATCGTCCGGACGGAAACGCCGTCATGCTTACGTGGAATCTCTTCGAGCGGCGGTTCGGCGGGGATCCGTCGATGGTCGGCAGGCAAATCCATCTCGACGGCAAGCCGTACACGGTGGTGGGCGTGCTTCCGAAGTGGTTCACCTATCCCGATGCGAAGATGCAGGTCTGGGTTCCTTATGCGTCGGGGTTACCACCAGTGGTCCTGCAGCATCATGACTTTCACTTCAGCCGTGTAGTGGCCCGCTTGAGACCAGCCGTCAGCCTGGCAAGCGCGCTGAGCCAGGTAGAGGCGCTGCAGTATCGGCTGCATTTGCAGAACCTGAATGCGCCGGTGGCCGAGGACGTGGCATCAAAGACTCTCATCCAGGATCTCGCACAGAATGTGAAAAGGCCATTGATCATATTGCTCTCCACGGTGGCCTGCATGCTGCTGATCGGATGCCTGAACGTGGCCAACCTGATGGTGGCGCGATCCGCGGCGCGGCAGAAGGAAATCGCCATTCGCAGCGGGCTCGGCGCGCAGCGGATGACGCTGATTCGTGAACAGCTGGTGGAAAGCCTGCTCGTCTCGACTGCCGGTGGCGTGGCCGGAGTGCTCTTATCGTTGGCGGCAACCAAGTGGCTGGTCAGCAGGTGGAGAGATATTCCGAGCGCACAAAGTATCCACGTCGACGGCGTAGTGCTGGCGTTTGCCTGTGGGCTCGTCGTGGCAGCGGCCCTCTTGGCAGGGCTGCTGCCCGCGATCTTATCGACAGGCAAGGGAGCGACCGCGGCGCTGCAGGCCTCGTCACGGACTGTCGCCGGCAGCCAATCGCGCACTGCGTTGCGCAAGACGCTGCTTACGGTGGAGATTGCGGCGACGGTGGTCCTGTTAATTGCCGCCGGCCTCCTGCTCAAAAGCTTCTGGCGCCTGCGGACGACGGATGTGGGCTGCACGACCGACAACGTGCTGACGATGAGTTACAGCCTTCCCGCAAAGAAATACGATAGTCCCGAAAAGGTAAACGCATTCAACGAAACCCTGCTGGAGCGGGTGCGCGCCCTGCCGGGTGTACGCGCCGTAGCGTTGGGGTCGATGGTGCCCGGAGCGGGACCAGGTGAGAACGATGCCTTCGACATTCCCGAGCATCCACCGAGCGCACCCGGCGCATCGCTGTCCGACGCGCTCTACCGGACGGCCGACCCCGGATACTTCAGCGCATTGCAGATACCACTGATGCAGGGGCGCTTCTTTAACAGCGGGGACCGTATCGGCCATCCCAAGACGATGATCATCAGCCAGCAGTTGGCGCAGCAATATTTTCCCGGGGAAAATCCGCTCGGCAAGCACATCCGTATCGTTGCGCGCGGTGACGCCGATTACGAAATCGTCGGCGTTGTCGCTGACACGCTGTATCAGGTGGGGCAGCCGGGCAAGGCGGCCATGTACGTCCCCGTTCTTAACGGGGAGAGCGATCCGGGAGGGTTCACTCTGGCGGTGCGCACCGCGTCCGATCCTCTGGCATATTCCGTTCCGGTCCAGAAAAAAATTGCGCAGCTCGATCCGGAGCTTCCGGTTTCCGATGTGCTCACCCTACAGCAGATCGTGGAACGGTCATTGGGCAACGCCAGCCTGAGCGCCGCCCTGGTGCTGGCCTTCGCCGTGCTGTCGCTGATGCTGGCCTCCGTAGGGTTGTATGGAGTCCTCTCTTACCTGACGACTCAACGCACTGGAGAGATCGGCGTTCGCCTGGCGCTTGGTGCTCAACGCGAGCAGGTGGTGCGTCTGATCCTGGGCGATGGGCTGCGGACAGCCCTTTATGGGTTGGTGCTCGGTTTTGCAGCCGGCGCCGGAGCCGTACGCCTGATCCGGTCGATGCTCTATGAAACCCGGCCGCTCGATCCGGCGATCTTTGCGGCGGTGGCTGTAACGCTGCTTGTGGTGGCGGCGCTCGCCTGCCTGGTACCGGCGTGGAGCGCGTCTCGCATCGACCCGATGCAGGCATTGCGAGGCGAATAGCTTCGACGAGCATCTTTATATCTGACTTCGTGGGAAAATCAAGTGGTGCTTTTTTGCGGTCATGGTTTGTAGAAACCATCCGAAGGATGAATCTGTACAGGGGGGAGCAGGAGTGCTTCGAGGGATTCCGATGCATCTGTTTCGAACGCTGCGATGGATCTGGCCCGTGCTCACGTTGGCATTGCTCGGCTATGGACTGCACGTCGCGCTTACGGTTCCACCCGATGCTGACCAGGGCAACGTCGGACGAATTCTGTACTACCATGTACCGACCTGGGTTGCGATGTCCTTCTGCTTCTTGACCAACCTGGTCTGCTCTATCGCCTATCTTGCAACCCGGTCAAGGTTTCCCAAGTTTTCGCTGCAAGCGGATGCTCTCGCCGTTTCCTCGGCAGAGATGGGCGTAGTCTTCTGCTTCCTCGGTATGGCCACAGGCTCTTTATGGGGAAGAGCTGTTTGGGGCATCTGGTGGACCTGGGATGCCCGGCTGACCGCGACCCTCGTACTCTGGCTGATCTACATCGCTTATCTCGTGCTGCGCAATGTAGTGGTGGGCGGCGGCATGCGCACGCTCGCCGCAGTCGTGGCCATTTTCGCCTACTGCGATGTTCCGATTGTGTACATGTCCACCCGATGGTGGCGCACGCAGCATCCCGCCCCGGTTTTCTTTGGCGGTCCTGGTGCGAGCGTCGCCCCAGATCTGTTGCCTGCCGTGCAGTGGAACATTGTCGCCTGGCTCGCCTGGGCAATCCTCGTCGTCGCCATTCGCTATGCGGCAGAACGTCGCCGACAGGTCAAGGAGCAAGAGGTTGCCGAGCAGGCTCTGGACGGTCTCGATAACATGTGGTCTGGAACGAAGGGTACGGCTTCAGCCGTGCCGCAAGCGGAAGCAAGCCGCTGAGGAAAAACTCAATGCTGAAGGTACGGGAGCGTAGCGAAGTGGAGGGACCTGCTGTTTCTCTTCCGGTTCTCACACACCCTCTGAAGCCCGTACCTAAACCCAGCAAAATCATCTGGTCTTTGGGCCCTTGTATGACATCGTCGGCATGTTCTTTATCTCGTTCCGCGTTTCAAAGTGAACCGAAGCATTTCCAAGTCATTGCTTGAGGAGGCTAAGCTGACCCCTATATCGAACGTTGCTTCCATCTTTCCCTACGATTCCAAAATTGACTCGGTCATGGACCATCAGCACCTGCTGATTGCGTACGGTCTCACCTGGTTTGTCCAGTTATGCTACCTGTTTTACGTCGGTACGAAGTGGTACTCATCGAGGAAGCAAAAGCCATAGTCCTTCATGGTTGAGAACGCGATTCTCCACTAATTTCGCGACAGATTCAACCAGTTGACCCGTCGGATGGCGCTGGCTAACATGAAGGAAGCCGTGGAGGAGATCATGACGATTGATTGGTCGGAGTGCGAGCTGGTTGAGAGGGTTCCTGGAAAGATAGGCGGTAGGCCCGTCGTCAAGGGCACACGGATCCCTGCTGACACGATCCTCACGGACGAAGAACTGGGAGCGACCGTCGAAGAAACTCATGAGAGCTTTCCTAGCCTCTCGGTCGAGACTATCCGCTCCCTCAGGGCTTACGGGCGATCCCACAAGCCCCTGTTGCATTCTTGAAGGTTCTGCTTGATGAGAATATGCCGCACCAATTGCGTGCTCGTCTGCCGAACCACGACGTATCGACTGCGGTCTATGTTGGCTTCGGCGGATTTACGAACGGAGAGTTGCTACAGGCGGCTGAAGCTGCCGGATTCGATGTTCTGCTCACGGGCGACCTTTCGCTCGAATACCAGCAAAACATAACAGGCCGGAAGATTGCAATTGTCTCATTATCGGCGAATAGTTGGCAGATCCTCAGGCATTATGTGCCAACAATCAGTGACGCGATTAGAACGTCTTCACCGAGCTCTTTCACGCGAGTGGATTGCGGGAAGTACGGAAGCTAAGTCTACGAAGGTGGCCTGAAGCTGAAGCAATGGATCACCCGCTTTCCATCCACCAGGTGAAATCCCGGCACCGTGCTGGTGCTTTGTATCAGGGCCCGACTTTAGTCGGGCGCGCAAAGGCCCAACAAAGACCTGGGCTTTAGCCCCTGCGCATTTAAAGGTGTGAAGGGGAAGGGAAGTGAGAGGCGGAACTAAGGGGTACATCCACCGTCCCCTCTTTGTCGAATCTTCTGGACTAACCGTCACCGTCATGTTTCTCATATACGAGGGGTAGTTTTTGCCAACCATGGTTTCACCGATAGCGCGACGGATGTGTAACAAATTTCCCCCACCCGCAGTCCCGTCCGCCTGGACAAGGGGGATTTTGTCTGCTTTGCATGGAACCATCGTCCGTGGGATTGGGGCCCGCTCTCGAAGACTTGCTCACCTGGATCGAGGGATGCTTTTTGTTCGCCTGCTGGCATCGCTCTTCCTCTTCCTGCCGCTCTGCGTGCATAGGGTGCGGGCCGAGACCGCACCTCCGCCTCAGCTCCAATCCGCCGACCCCTTCGTTGCTGACCTGTTCCACCGCAGCCGCTCCACAGGAATGGTCGTCGTGGTTGTCCGCGACAATCAAACGTGGATGCAAAGCTATGGTCAGACGTATCCCGGCTCCCACCAGAAGCCCAACGCGGACTCTCTCATCCGTCTTTGCTCGCTCTCTAAGATCATGACGACGGACCTGCTGGTGAAGCTGGTTGCCGAGGGACGCGTATCCCTCTCCGACCCCCTGCAGAAGTTTGCTCCCCGCAATGTCATTGTTCCCGACCGCACAGTCCGTGGCTTGAGCGGCCGTCCCATCACCCTGCGCGATCTGGCCACGCACACGGCTGGCCTCCCGCGCGAAATCGCTTATCCCGCGGGCGATTCCGGCCATTTCACCTTTCCCGACTATAACTTTCGCTGGGAATGGCTCCCTGGCTACCGCCTGCGCTTTCTTCCCGGAACCGCCGTACACTATTCCAATATCGGATTCGACTTGCTCGCGGACGCCTTGTCCGCCGCCGCCGGCAAACCCTACCCGCAACTCTTTGCCGACCGAATCGCCAAACCCCTTGGTCTGCGCGATACGACCCTAAGCCCCACTCCCAGCCAGTGCGCTCGGCTACTGGCCGGGATCAGGAATGAGGGCCGGTGTAGCGATACCACGGCCGCTGCTGGCTCGGGAGGCATGTATTCGACAGCGAACGACATGACGCGTTGGCTCAAATACCTTCTCGATCTGCCCGGCGTCCCCGTTCACCAAGATCCGGCCGCAACGGCGACGTACATCCCGTCGTCGGAACTCCGCTGGATGCAGGGCATCGGACGCGCCGGTGTTCCCAACGGCGTCGGCCTCGGGTGGGTGCACATCAACCAACCCGATGATCCAACCACGATCATTGAGAAAACCGGCGGAGGCGCCGGCTTCACCACCTATATCGCGTTGATTCCCGGGCGCCACATTGGCATCTTTGTCGCTGCCACCGAGGACCAACATGGAGGACCTGAGATTTTTCGCGGGAGCAACGATCTGCTTACGTATCTCGCCGGGCTCACGCCTGTGCCAGGTGATTCCATGGAACTTGCTGCGCATGAGAATCGCTCAGATGTGCAGGTGCGCGATGCCACACTGCACAAGTACCACAAGCATGCAGACCGGCCCACGCCTACCAGGCAAATTGCGCGGACGAATGCTGCGGGTGCAGGACAGTAAATGCCAGGGGGCGGGATAGCCCCTGAGGTACGTCTTTCTTTCCCTGAAGGGTACGGGCTTCAGCCCGTACATAGAGGAAACAAAACGATGGGCTTTAGAGGGTGTGTGAGAACTCACTTTTTGAAGGGTGTACGGGCTTCAGCCCGTACGTTAACTACCCAACATACGGGCTAAACAGGCTGCGGAAAAAGGTCGAATAGGGAGCGAAAGCTGTTCCCTCAGCGGCTAAAGCCGGACCTGTTTTCAATCTTTTACGGACGGCCTGAAGGCCGTCCCCTTCAAAGAATTCGGTTTTTCCGCAGCCTGTTTAGCCCCTGAGGGCATCTCTTGTGCTCGCTTAAGCAGCCCTCAGCGGCTTAAGCCGATTCATCTTGACTGCTAAACGTACGGCCTAAAGGCCGTACCCTTCAAAAGTGGGTTCTCACACACCCTCATAGAAGCCCCTGAGGGCAGAGCTTTCCCCAGAGCATCACGGAGTGGAGTCTAGGCTTGCCCTAGCCCGACTTTCGCAGTTGGCGTCGGGCTAGGGGCACTGACATGCAATTGGATTGCGGGACCACGCCAGGGAGGTGAAGCAACTTTGCTGTTGCATCTGCCTGGCAGTCTTCTCATGTCCACAGAGATCACGGCTGCGGAAACGCATCCGAGGCCGCCTGCTGGAAAGCCTGGCGAAGCTTGCTGGCGTCGCCGTTGATGCCCGGCCGCTGCACCATGAGGATGTAAGCCAGCCCGCGCACCGGGTCTATCCACGCCTGGGTGCCCCAGGCTCCGCCATGACCGAAGGTACCCGGCGAAAGCATCTCCGCCACACCGGGGTGCGGGGCCTTGAGGATGGCCACACCGATTCCCCAGCCATAGTTCATCCCCCGGCTACCATATTCTTCGGTTTGCAGAAAGCCCGTCTTGAGTTTACCCGTGTGCACGGTGGTGAGCTGTTGAAAGGCGGCGGGGCTAAGATAACGCTTGCCTCGAAAGGTGCCGCCGTTCAACAACATCTGGCAGAAGCGCGCGTAGTCCGGGCCGGTGGAGAAAAGCCCTGCGTTCCCCAAAGGCGGTTGCCCCTTGTTTCCGTAATCGGCGTAAGGCGCCGCGGTCAAGGAACCGGTCTGCTTGTCTTTGATATACGGTGTCACGAGGCGAGATTGTTGCTTCTTGTTGGGGTAGAAGGTGGTGTTCTTCATGCCCAGAGGTTTGAGAATGCGCTTGCTGACAAATTCATCGAATGAACGTCCACTCGTCACTTCGACGATGCGCGCGGCCACGTTAATGCCAGACTGCGTATATCGCCAGTGGTCGCCCGGTTCATAGAGCATAGGCGATGCAAGATAGATGGGGATCAGCTCGCGCAGAGTATGGGCATTCTTGATGGCGGCGCGATCACCTTCGCCCAGACCGGAAGTATGGGTGAGGATCTGCTCGATGGTGATGTGTGCAGGCTGACCCGTGGGCGTCCTGAGGGCGGCAAACTCGGGAATGAACTTTTCGACTGGATCGCTTACCTGCAGTTTTCCCTCGTCCTGCAGCATGAGAATAGAAACCGCAGTAAGGGGTTTGGTCATGGAGGCGATCCAGAAAAGGCTGTCGAGCTCCATGGGCTTTTTCTTCGCGATATCCGCCAGGCCAATGGTATCGACTGCGAGCAACTTGTCCTTCGCAGCCACCACTGTCACCGCTCCGGAAATGTCCCGCGCATCGATAAACGTCTCGACCGCCGCGCGAATAGCCGGGTTGCCGGGCTCCGCCGCAACTGCGAACACAGGCGAGAGCAGCAGAAGAGCGTAGACAATACTGCGCTGGAACACTCGGTCCACCTCGTTTTGTTTTTGCAGTCAGATCATAAACGATCTGCGCGACTGCGCAGACAGGATCGACCGATGCGCGAGGGCAACACTGCACGGATGAACACCCTGGCAAAATCAGAAGCGCCCGACCAAGGCCGCTTGTTATAGGTCGTGGCCGGGGAAGAGCGCGGGTCCATTCGATTCACGGCTTCGAAGATTTCGACCGCCGTGGGATGCCTGTTCTGTTCCATCAAGAAGGCCATCACGGCATAGCGCTGCGGAGTGCACCGCAACCCGCTGCTTTCCAGTGACCGTTTGATCCCCTCGGTGTCCACGAACGATTGGACTATGTCTAATGTGGTATTTTGTCAAAAAACATAAGCCTGACTGCCTGCCCCTTGCTTATCCGGTATGGTAAGCACGGCAAACGGCAGCGACCTGTGTCCAGCGCTACTGAGATGGAGAGAAACCGCCATCTGTGCCGCTCGCCGCCTTTACGCGAAAGTCAGCGATCAAGGGCAGGTGATCGGACGCGATCAGAGCTTTTCGGCTACGCCAGAGCCGTGCCTGCTCTAGCTCGAGTGGGGGCTCGTAGTAATAATGGTCCAACGAGAGCAGCGGCAGCATCCCCGGATAGGTGCGTGGGAAGCGCAACCCATGTTGCGGCCGGAATGTCTTGAAGCTTCCCCGAAGCAGTTTGGTCGTCAACCCGATCGTCCACTCGTTGAAATCGCCGACGATTAATCGGGGATCACTAAGCGCCTCCTGCCCAAGCACGTCAGAGCTCAAGAGGCGAGCTGCCTGAGAACGCCGCTCCGTATAGCTAGTACCGAGATGGATATTGAATACGTGGAGCGCCAGGTTCGGACTGATCTCGAGGTCCACCTGCAGCACACCTCGCTCCTCGCGCTTTCGGAGGGTTAGATCGTGATTGCGCCAGCTGCGTATAGGAAACCGTGTCAGTGTCATGTTTCCGTAATTACCGCCGCGAAGAGCGCGGTTGCTCCCGAAGCGCCAGGAATATTCAGGGAAGGTCCTTGCGATCTCTCGGGCCTGATCGAAGATCCGCGGACCTTCCGGCGCATCGACAACTTCCTGCAGGCAGAGGATCTCCGCCTGCAGCTCCCCAATGACCGCATTGATGCGGTCCGGCGACGTCCTGCGATCGAAGCCGCGGCACTTGTGGATGTTGTACGTCGCCACCCGGAAGCGGGTCACGCCTGCCATTACTGCTGCCGCTCGAGGATCCACCCCAGCAGTTCCGGTGCGCGCTCCGTCACCGGACGGTGTCGCCATTCGTCGAGCGAAACGCGCCGGCTGTCTGCGAGGTCGCCTGACATGTCGCGCTCCAGCTGCTCCGCGAATGCCGAATCGCAGACGGCGAGATTGACTTCGTCATTGATTCCGAAGGAGCGGTTGTCGAAGTTGGTTGAGCCGACCACAGCCCATAGCCCATCGACGCACAGCACCTTGGCATGAATCATCGAAGGCTGGTACTCGTAAACCTCAGCCCCGGCCTTCAACAGTGGACCGTATCCGCCACGGCTGGTACTCCGGGTGAGCAGATGGTCACTCTTGCGCCCCGGCACCAAGATGCGCAGCTTCACGCCCCTATCTTCGATAGCCCGGCATAACTCCCGCGTCAGACTCCCGTCGGGCAGAAAATACGGCGTGGTGATGGAGATGCTACGCTTGGCCGAGGCCAGGAGCAGTTGAAACAGGACGCGGGCCCGCGTGGACCCCCCGACTGTAGGCGTGCTGTTGATGACCATCGCAGCCGTCTTGCTCGGGCACGCAATCTCAGGAAAATACGCGTTGCCGGTCAGCAACTCGCCGGAGGCGGCCAACCAGTTTTCCGCGAAGGTCGCCTGGAGATTGGGTACTGCTTCACCCTGAACGCGCACCACCGTGTCACGCCATCGTGGCCGCCCATGCGACCCAGAGAACCATTGGTCAGCGATTCCAGCACCGCCGATAAAACCGATTTTACCGTCGACAATCAGCAGCTCCCGATGAGTCCGATTGTCCAGCCGGGTCATCCGGTACCACGCCGGCGAGTTGTACCAGTTGACCTTGCCACCTGCGTCGAGCAGCGGGCGAAAGAACGCCCGGGTCACACTGGCGCTCCCAAACGCGTCCAGCACGACATTGACCGGGACGCCGGACCGCGCCCGTTCTGCCATTGCTTCGAGATACTGGCTTCCGATGGCACTCTTCTGAAAGATATAAGCTTCCAGATTCACGCTGCGGCGGGCGTTGCGGATCGTATCCAGTTCGGCGGTATAGAAGGCAGGTCCATTCTTCAATACCTCCAGGGTACCTGTACGGTTCACCTTGGCATCCACCATTGATTCGATGAGAACGAGGAATTCTGGCGAGTCGTTTGAAGGCAGCTGGTCCCGGTCCGCAATTTCGTACTTCGGAGTTGGACCGAAAATGCCTGACAGCAGAAAGGCGGCCAAGAAGATGAGTGCGATGACACCCAGCACAAAGAGCCCAGTCGGTATCGAGATCATAATCACGATTGCGTACAAGCAAGCAACCCTCTGCCATCGGAGTAGAGCTCCATTCATCGCGGTGCGACGAATACAAGCTCTCGGCGAACTTAGATGCGCTTAAGTTCGAGCCGGTTCATGGAATTTGTCCCCCTGAAAGATCGAGGCACGGTTCTCGTTCGTAAGAGGACCGTTTTACGGTAGCTTACGGCAGGTGCCGCTATGGCGGGCGGGGACATTGCCCTAGAGGCTGACCAATCATACTCCGCAGCCGGCGAGGTCGCTTTATGGGTAAGCCGGCGCAGTTCAGGTCGGCTGTATCAAAAACGGCTGGGATTCCGATCTCGATGCGCCTTAGGCGCGATCTTCGATGATCGTTCTGTCCCTTGATCTTGCGACGCCTGTATGTTAACGATTTACGTATAACGCAGGACGTAATATAATTTGCTAAAGCATGATCCAGAGCTTCAAAGACGAAGACACCGCCAGGCTTTTCCAGGCGCGAAAGAGTCGACGTTGGCAAAGCATCCAGGCTGTAGCACTTCGGAAGCTGGATATGATCCATGCCGCGGCCCTTTTGACGGATCTGCGCGTACCTCCTGGGAATCGTCTTGAGGCTCTCTCAGGCGATCGCAAGGGGCAGCACAGCATCCGGATTAACGACCAATATCGCATCTGTTTTGTTTGGAATGACAACGACGGGGCCCACGAATTAGAAATTGTGGATTATCACTCGTAGGATCAAAGGAAGGAAAAAACATGTCGCGATTCAAGAAGCCTGCAACCGGCTGGAAGTTCAGTGCCGTCACGACTCATCCCGGTGTCGTGCTACTTGAAGAGTTTCTTAAGCCTCTCGAGATCAGCCAGCATAAGCTCGCGATGGACATTCACGTCCCGGCAACTCGCATCGGCGAGATAGTGCACGGCCGGCGTGGCGTCACTCCAGAGACGGCTCTGCGTCTGGCTCATTATTTCGGGACTAGCGCGGAGTTCTGGTTGAATTTGCAGCAGAGCTACGATCTCAGCAAAGCCCGAATTCAGGAAGAGGAACAAATCGCGCGGGAAGTGCACGCCTACGCCAGCCAGCCTTGAGATGGGACGGCCAGCAATCCGCCCAAAGCTATGATCCCCTGGCACGTTACCTTTCCCGCAAAAGATGGAAAGGCAACGGCGCAAAAACCACAGCACAGGCCACTCCGGCGCCCGAAGTAAGCGCCAAGCGCACGATGTTGTTCGCTGCAAAAACTGCCAAGCTCCCTGCAAACAGGTGGAACACCCAGCCTTGAACCTGTCAATGTGGCAGGGAAGAGGTACGGGTAATTCGCCATTTGTGGCTAACCAGGGCACGCAAGTCGACGTCCTACCACCATGGGCTGCGGCGTAGTTGGAACGTGGAGTTTCGAAAAGTGGAGGACGGCCGGATGTGGACACCTCACGTCAGTCTTTCGAGCGCGGCAAACGTTGACTCCGTGCTCGGTTCTATTCAATCGTTGCTGGCAGGACTTGGCCTGGGGCAATACAGCCATGCTGCTTCCCTGTGGGTGTTTTTTGCTGCCTGCGGCATCACCGAACTGGCCATCAGTTTTCTTATCTGTACGCCGCTCGAGCGATTTTGGCCGCTGACGAGCTGGCCGAAACGGAACTCCATCACTGCCGATGTAGCGTACGCCTTTTTTGTCCGCATCGTCCTGTTCCCACTCATCGCCTTCTTTGAATTCAGTTGGCTGCGTCATAGCCTGGATGGATTTCTGCGGGCCCATGCCATTACCCCTCCGTCGCTTCCGGGGCTGATCCCTGCGCTCGCTTCGTTTCCCGCAATCGTCTTCATCGCCAACTTTGCCATCCTTGATCTCGCCGACTATTGGCGCCACCGTGTCTCTCACCGGGTGGGCTGGTGGTATGGAATCCACTCGCTGCATCATGCTGAAGAACAGTTGACCTTCTGGTCCGATGACCGGTCGCATGTCCTGGAAGACGCGATCACCTATGTGTGGCTCATTTCTGTGGGGCTGGTCATCGGGGTGCCCTCCATGCAGTTTCCCTTTCTCATCCTTTGCTTCCGGCTTCTCGGCAGCATATCCCACGCGAACACGAGGGTTGGCTATGGATGGCTCGGGGAGCACATATTCATCTCCCCGCAATTCCATCGCACGCATCACGCATTGCGTGCCGCTGGAAGGCGCAGCTGTAACTTCGGAACTACTTTGTCTCTGTGGGACATTGCTTTTGGGAC
>DASRRN010000509.1:0-5507 GCA_035695685.1 Acidobacteriaceae bacterium
GGGGTGGCTCCGGGGGCGGTTTCGGGTCCCGGGGAGCTATGGGAACCGGCGGTCGAATCTGGTTGGTTCGTGGCAGAAAGCACAAGAAAATTATAGCCTTGCAGCAGAGCGAGTGCTGCACGGCCCAGGCGGAGCTCGGAAAAGGATTGAAGAAATGAAGCTTATCTGCAGGAACTCATGCACTTTAGTCGCGTCGGCGCTCCTGCTGGCCTGTTCCCTCTGTACCTTTGCCCAGGATGCCCATCCCCAGAAGGATACCAAGATCACTCCCGAGCAAACCAAGGAGCTCTTTCGCTCTCTGAATCAAATTCTTACCTTTGCCAGTGATGACACCCAATTGCAAATACGCCACGAGGTAAAGCGGCGGCTAATCACTCGTGAGGAAGTGGAAAAGTACATTATGGATAAGCTCCGCGAAGACAAGGACGCCAAACGCATGCAGCGCGAAGAGATCGTGCTCAAGAAGTTTGGGCTCCTTGACCGGGATTTCCAGTTGCAGCCCTTCCTGATAAGTCTGTTGAAGGAACAGATTGCCGGCTATTACGACAACAAGACCAAAACGGTGAATTTACTGGACTGGGTTTCACCCGAAGAGCAGAAGCCGGTCATCGCCCATGAGCTTACGCACGCGTTGCAGGATCAACACACCGATCTCGACAAGTGGGAGCCCGACGACCCGGACACGCTTTCCAAAGACGTAACGGAAGATAATCGACGCCTGGCCATCGACGAGCGGGATACGGCGCGAGATGCGGTGCTCGAAGGCCAGGCGATGGCGGTTTACCTCGACTATACCCTTAAGCCCACGGGAAAAAGTCTGCTCACTGTGCCCGACGTGATGCGAACTCCCAAAGAGGAACTGGACACCTCCGGGACTTCCCCGGTGATGGATCGTGCCCCCCTTCTGCTTCAGCAATCGTTACTTTTCCCGTATCGCGACGGGCTGGGATTCGAGCAGAGGCTGTTGAAGGATAAGGGCGCGCAATATGCTTTTGCCGGGGTCCTGGACCGCCCGCCCTCAACCAGCTACGAGATTATGAACCCCACAGCCTATGAACGCCGGGCAACGGTTCCTCTACTACAGATGCCCGATGTGCACGGTCTGCTGGATCCTGACTACCTCCCGTATGACATAGGCGTCATGGGCGAACTCGATGTGCGCATTTTGACCGAGCTTTTCGGCGGTCCCGACGTGGCGGCGATCCTCACCCCACAGTGGAAGGGTGGCTTGTACTATGCAGTGCAGAGCCGAAAGGCGGTCACACCCGCGCAACAGGCCGCGACCTCTTCGGTAGCGTTGCTCTATCTTTCCGCCTGGAGGAGTGAAGGCGCGGCAAGGGAGTTCGCCAAAGTCTACGCCGGCGAATTGAACAAGAAATATTCCGGTGTGGTGCGCGATCCCGCTGCGGAATCATCCGGCGACGAGCAGGTTTACAACGGAAGTGAAGGACCCATACTGATCGTCCGCCAGGGCAAGCAAGTGTTTGTGAGTGAGAGCTTCGATCCGACCACAGCCCGCAAACTTCAGTTCCTCTTCTTCGGAGCCCAGCAAAACAGCGATACCCAACAAGCTGCGCACGCCCCGCCCCCCTCCGACGAACTCCACGCTCATCTGATGCGCCTGATGGCGAGCTGCGGCATGATGAAAGCCTCCTTAAGGCACTAGCCTCTGGTAGCCACGGCCAGGTTGGTACGGCGACCGAGAACCGCATCTTCAAACTCAGTCCCGCAGGGGCGCCTGAAGATACCTGAAGATAGCCCAGGACGATAGTCCATAAGCGCCAACTCGTTTGGGATGTTTTCTTCAAAACTCCCACAAAATCGTCATCCTGAGCGGAGCGCTTCACAGATTTATCGCGTGACACCGCGCTTGATGGCGCGGAGTCGAAGGACCCCGAGGATGCTTATCTTGTCTATGCCGTTCGGAGCTTTTCAACCACCGAAGCCCGCACCGTTCATGGGTGCCGCGCCTATGGCGCTCGGGATCATGATGGGGATTCCGACCCAGCCCTTCCGGGCTGGGCTGACGTTTAGCGGGCGGCCCTCCGGGCCTTGATGGGTCTGGTCCCAGAGCTAACCGTTCCATCCTCCACGGACAGGTGCGGTTAACGCTTGCCCGGATCCGACGGCCCTGATACAAAACCAAGGGGCCACCACCCAAAACCGTCATTTTCCGGGCAGGTATACTTAAATCGCACTCTATTCCCAGCGTTCGGAGCCGGTTTGCAGCAGGCGGAAATTGGAATCATAGGCGGGAGCGGGCTATACACAATGCCCGGCCTTAGCAATCCTCACCAGGTCGAGGTGTCGACGCCATTCGGCGACCCCTCAGACGTATTTATCGCCGGCGAACTCGAGGGGCGGCAGGTGGTTTTCCTGGCCCGTCATGGCCGCGGCCATCGCATCTTGCCCACCGAACTCAACTTCCGTGCCAATATTTTCGCCATGAAAAAACTGGGCGTGGAACGGATCATCTCCGTTTCCGCCGTTGGCTCGCTCAAGTTGGAACATAAGCCGACCGAGTTTGTCATCCCCGATCAATTCATCGACCGCACATCGCTACGCAGTGCTACTTTCTTCGGCGACGGTATCGTGGGCCATGTGTCCTTTGGAGATCCAGTGTGCGCTACCGTCGCCAAGGCAATTCAACAAGGCGCGCAGACTGCTGGAGTAGTCACAAAATACGGCGGCGTCTACGTCTGCATGGAAGGTCCACAGTTCTCCACTCGTGCCGAATCGAATCTCTACCGCAGTTGGGGCGGCGACCTCATCGGCATGACCAACCTGCAGGAAGCCAAACTGGCTCGCGAAGCAGAGATCTGCTACGCAACCATGGCCATGGTCACCGATTACGATTGCTGGCATGAAGGGCATGACTCCGTTACCGTCGATCAGGTCGTAGCCGTGCTCCATCAAAACTCCGCCAACGCCGCCAACGCCGTGCGGGCTGCGGTCGCGGCTATGCCTCGAGAGCGCACCTGTGCCTGCCCAACGGCTCTGCAATTTGCCATCCTCACCAGTCGGGAAGCGATTCCGCCGGCAACCCGCAGCAAGTTGGATTTGCTACTCGGCAAGTACATTTCCTGAACAGAAAGAAAGCCATGTCCATCCTTGTCGTAGGCAGTGTTGCATTTGACAGCATCGAGACACCCCAAGGGCGGCGCGACCGGTGCCTGGGCGGTGCGGCCACCTACTTCGCTTTGGCCGCAAGTTACTTCACTGATGTTCGCGTCATCGCCGTGGTCGGCGAAGACTTTACCTCGGAACATGAAGCCGTGCTCACACGTCGAGGGGTGGATACGCAGGGCCTTGAACATACCTCCGGTAAAAGCTTCCATTGGACTGGCTCGTACGTAAAAAGCCTCAACGAAGCACAGACCCTCAAGACCGAGCTGAATGTCTTTGAGAGCTTTGCACCCAAGGTGCCGGCGGCCTACAAAGATAGCGAGTTCCTGTTCCTCGCCAATATCGACCCCGTGCTGCAAAGCAACGTTCGCCAGCAAATGCCCAAGGTCCGCATGGTCTGCGGCGACACCATGAACTACTGGATCACCGGCCACCGTGAAAATCTGGCCAAGGTGCTGACCGGCCTGGATGCGTTATTGATCAACGATGGAGAGGCCAAGCTGCTGGCCGGCGACAACAATCTCGTTCTGGCCGCACGTAAGATTCTGGCCACGGGTCCCAAGGCTCTGATCGTGAAACATGGCGAATACGGGGCCACTGCGTTCTTCGGTGATCAGATTTTCAAGGCAGCAAGCCCCACCCAGATGGCGCTGCCGTTTCGTGCCCCAGCCTTGCCCTTGGACGAGGTAGTGGATCCCACCGGCGCCGGCGATTCATTTGCTGGCGGCTTCTTCGGCTACCTCGCTTCGCAGCCGGAAATCACCTTGCAGACTTTCAAACTCGCCATGTTCTACGGCGGTGTCATGGGCTCCTTTGCGGTGCAGCGCTTCGGTACGGAACAGATGCAATCGCTCACGCGGAAGGAGATCGATCAACGTTTCGCTCTCTTCCGCGAGCTATCTCATCTTGACTGAGCCTCGAGGCGGTACCTTGCCCGCCGCCCCCTTGCCCGCCGCGCGAAGCGAGTCTGAAGCGATCCGTCGGGAAACTCTCCTGGTAGCATGGGCGGCCCTGGCCATCGCCCTGGTGGCACTCGCCTATTGCGTGCGCCACGGCACGCTTCTGCTTTACGGCGATGCGGTGGCGCATCTTCATATCGCCCGTCGCGTGTTCGATTCCATCACCCCCGGCTTTCGCCAGCTCGGGTCCGTCTGGCTGCCCCTGCCCCACATCCTTCTCCTGCCCTTTGTCTGGAATATGGATTGGTGGCGAAGTGGTCTGGCCGGAGCCTGCCTCTCCATACCAAGCTATGTGCTGGGATGCGCAGGCATCTACCGGCTGGCTCGCATATGGTTGTCGATGCCTGCGGCCATCGTGGTGGTGGCCTTTTACGGATTGAATCCAGGATTGTTGTATATGGCCACCACGGCCATGACCGAGCCTCTCTTTTTAGCCGAGATGATCTGGGCCGTGTTGTTGATCGTTCAGTTTCGACGCTTGCTTGACCGCAAGCTACTGATAGCCGCCGGGCTGGTTCTGGTGTGTGCAATCTTCACCCGCTATGACGGATGGGTCTACGCTGCGGTGGCCTGGCTGTTTGCCACTTGGCCGTTGTTCACGCACGCCCGGCTCCGCCACAGGGAAGAGCCGGTGTTGGGCGCATGGGTGTTATTTACCGCCATGCTGATTGCCTCTCCATCGTTGTGGCTGGCCTACAACGCAAAGCAATTTGGCGATCCGCTGGACTTTATTCGTGGTCCTTACTCAGCCCGTGCCATCGAAGCCCGGACCACGCCTCCCGGTTCGCCGCTTCACCCGGGCGTGCACAACCTGCGCGTCTCGGCCCTTTATTTCCTCAAGGCTGCGGAGCTGGGCGCGGCTCCCCTCGCGCAGGGGAGGCTGCTGTGCTGGCTGAGCGCTGCGGGCACGCTGCTGGCCCTGTGGACCTTCCGCCGTCGTCAGATCTGGCCCGTACTGCTGTTGTGGCTGCCCTTGCCCTTCTACGCGTATTCCGTCGCCTATGGATCCGTGCCCATCTTCATCCCCATCTGGCGGCCGTATTCCTGGTACAACACGCGCTATGGCATGGAACTGCTGCCCGCCTTCGCCCTCTTTGCCGGATGCCTGCTTCCACTACTGGCAACTCCCGTGCCTAGACTGCGGCGTTATGCGGTGCTGGCCAGTTTGTTATTGGTCGTGGCCAACAGTGTGGTCCTGTTGCGGGGCCGGCCCCTGGTCTATCAGGAGGCGGTGGTCAATTCGCGCACCCGCGTCGCTTTTGAAACCGCGCTGGCGAAAGCTCTGAGCAATCTGCCTCCGCAGGGATTGATCCTGATGCACGTTTCCAGTCATGTGGGCGCCCTGCAGCAAGCAGGTATCCCGCTACGCCGCACCGTGAACGAAGGCGACTACCTGACCTGGCAACACGCGCTCGAAGACCC
>DASRRN010000510.1:0-5679 GCA_035695685.1 Acidobacteriaceae bacterium
CGTTTTTGCAACGAAAATGCCCGGTGAGAGGGGACTTTTCTTGATGAAAAGCTCCGGTGAGATATCTTTCCCTGGCTACACGTGTTGTGAAAAACGCTTTTGCCGACGTTTCCGAGCGGCTGAGCGAGAGGAATAAAAAAACGTACCTCAGGGGCTAAAGCCCTCATCTTTTCGATTCTTGTACGGCACGGCTGAAGCCGTGCCCTTCGTATACAGAGAGTTTTTGCTTAGCGAAAGGCAGTGATGGCAGATCGGATCCTGGTCGTCGCGGAACAGCGGGAAGGAAAGCTGAACCGTGTTTCGCTGGAAACCCTGGCCGCCGCCCAAGCGCTAAGCAAGGAGACTGGCTGGTCGGTCGAAGTGGTTTTGCCGGGATACCACACAAACGCACTGGCACAGGAATTGGCAGGGCATAAGGTTGAAAAGGTATACGACCTGGAGGGACCCTCGCTCGAAGCCTATACCTCAGACGGATATGTCGACGCCCTGAAGCAACTGATCGCGAGCCAGCAACCAAAGCTGGTGCTCTTTCCCCATACTTACCAGGTACGCGATTTTGCCCCCAGGCTCGCCCTGGCGCTCGACCGTACCCTGATTTCGGATGCCATCGGGTACAAATACGAAAACGGCAAGCTGCTCTTCACGCGGCAGATGTTTCAAGGAAAATTTGTGGCCGATGTGGCCTTTGCTGGAGAGGCTCCGTGGCTCGCGACGCTGCAAATCGGAACTTATCGCGCGGACCAGGCGGAGGCGGGTTCTGCCCCGGTAGAAGCGATCGAAGCTGGAGAGCCAGCAGTGCTGCGCATCACGCCACACGAAATCTTCCAGGAAGCCAAGCAGGCCGTGGACCTTTCCCAGGCAGAGATCATCGTAGCCATTGGCCGCGGCATCAAAGAGCAGAAGAACGTCACCCTGGCCGAAGATCTGGCCAAGGCACTGGGCGGCGAGGTCGCGGCTTCGCGGCCCATATGTGACAACGGTTGGCTACCGCTGGAGCGCCAGATCGGCAGCTCGGGGCAGACGGTTGCCCCCAAGCTCTATATAGCGCTCGGCATTAGCGGCGCCATTCAACATATCGTCGGTATGAAGGGTGCGCGCACGATCGTGGCGATCAATAAAGACGTGGAAGCACCCATCTTTGAGATCGCCGACTATGGCGTCGTGGGTAATCTCTTCGATGTGGTGCCGGCGCTCACCGAGGAGATCAAGAAGGCCAAGGCCTGAGCCCCGGGCCGGCCAAAAGCCATGATTCACTTTCGCCAATCAATTGAGGGAATCGAACGGCCACAGATGGAGGCAGATGTCGTCATCATCGGTGGCGGCCCCGCCGGAATGGCCTGTGCGCTGCGGCTTTCGCAGCTGATTGACGCCCACAACGATAAGCTGGCACTCAAGAATTCACCCCTTCCTCCTCTTTCCAAAGAAAACATCTACGTCCTCGAAAAGGCTCGCGAAGCCGGCCAGCACTGTTTGTCAGGAGCGCTGCTCGACCCTCGCTCCATGCGTGAGCTGTTACCCGGTTTTGAGTCTGAAGCCCCCATCGATGCGGAGGTAACCACGGAGTCGGTTTACTTCCTGACGGAGAAGGGCCACCACAAGCTACCGGTCGTGCCCCCTCCCCTGCGCGACCATGGCAACTATGTCATCTCCATTAATAAGTTCGTAAAGTGGATGGCGGCTAAAGTCGAGGCGGCCGGCATCACCATCTTTACCGGGTTCGCCGGCAGCGAGTTACTGTTCGACCAGGACGGGGTTGCCGGGGTACGCACCGATGACAAGGGAGTGG
The DNA here is from genome assembly GCA_035695685.1 of Acidobacteriaceae bacterium. GTDB lineage: Bacteria > Acidobacteriota > Terriglobia > Terriglobales > Acidobacteriaceae > PALSA-350. Next base: position 1,787 of record DASRRN010000510.1, read on the forward strand.
ATAAAGAGGGAAAGCCCAAGGCCAACTTTGAGCCGGGTTACGATCTTCATTCGAAGATCACCATCATGGCCGAGGGCGCACGCGGATCGTGCACCAAACAGCTGGTCGAGCGCTTCCATCTCGAGAGCCCTGAACACGCCCAGACCTATGGCGTAGGGATCAAGGAGTTGTGGGAGGTTCCAGCGGGCCGGGTGGCGAAAGGGGAAGTGATCTATACCCTGGGCTATCCGCTCACCAGCCAAGAATATGGCGGAGCATGGATCTACGGCATCTCGGACACCCTGCTTTCCGTAGGCTACGTGGTTGGACTGAATTATCAGGATCCCCGGCTCGACCCGCACCATGTTTTTCAGTCGTTCAAGCAACACGCTCTGGCGCGGCCCCTTCTAGAGGGCGGAAAGATGGTCCGCTACGGCGCCAAGAGCCTACCTTACGGCGGTTGGCTGACGATGCCAAAACTGGCCGGCAAGGGCTGGATGATCCTGGGTGACTCGGCCAGCATGCTCAACTCACAGCGGCTCAAGGGCATCCACCTGGCGATCAAGAGCGGGATGCTGGCGGCCGAAACGGCCTTCGCATCGATGCAGGTGGGGGACAACACAAGCGTGGCTCTCAGCGCCTACCAAAGCCGGGTGGAAGGCAGCTGGATCAAAGAGGAACTCTACCCGGTACGGAATTTTCACCAGGGCTTCGAGCATGGTTTGTTCCCTGGCTTGGTGCACACCGGGGTACAGCAGGTGCTGGGGGGCAGAAACCTTGGTCCTGATTTTAAGAACCATGCCGGCTATCGCAATATGCGCCACCTAGACGCCGTTGGCCGATCGACTTACGGCCGCGAAGCGACGCTGGGCCCGGCCAAGAATGACGGAAAACTGACCTTTGACAAGCTGACCGACGTTTACCACTCAGGCACGCGTCACGACGACGACCAACCGGTACACCTGGTCATCCGCGATACGGATATTTGCAACCATCGTTGTGTCCAGGAATTCGGCAACCCCTGTCAGCATTTCTGCCCGGCAGCGGTGTATGAGATGGTAAACGCGCAGATCCACATCAACTTCGCCAATTGCGTCCATTGCAAGACCTGCGACATCATGGACCCTTACCAGGTCATCACGTGGGTGCCGCCCGAAGGGGGCGGGGGACCGAACTATGACGGCATGTAACCCCGGTGGTTCTAGGGGTGGTATATCACTCCTGGCTGTTCGGAGCCCAACTTCAGCACAGCGACCGTCTTGAAGTAGACGACGTCTTTATCGCTATGATTTTGCAGGCCGACCCAGCCTTTGTCGGGACGTGCTCCCCGGTCCGGCTCGTAGGGAAATTTCTTGTCGGGCACTGGCTGCCCTTCGATGTAATCCGTTACCTTTACGTCGTTCACAAAGACCTGGGTTCGAGTTCCTTCGATGCGAATTAGCATCGTGTTCCATTCGGGGCCCGGTTTGCCCGGTTTGGCCAGCGGACGGGTGAGCGAGTAGAGCGTACCGGTGACGTGATAGTCGTCTTCATTGCTTCGCTCAGGATGGTTGTCGATCTGCACCTCGTATCCCCGATTGACCGGCATCCACGGTTCCGTAGGTTCGGACGGTATACGAATGAATACACCGGAGTTATCGTTCTCGTGCTCCATCTTGTACACGACCTTGATCTCGCAATCGGATAAGGGACCGACCATCGAATAGAGCAATCCCATGCCTCCCTGGGTTTTCAGAAGTCCATGTTCCACGGTGAAGCTGCCAGGGCCCACATGCTTCCAGCCCTGCAGGTCATGGCCATCGAAAAGTTGCATCCAGCCCAGTGGTTTGGCCGGCACCAGCGTAGTGGCGGAGAACAGAATCAGCAGCGCCAGCACCCGTTTTTTCGTCATTCGTTTCCTTCCCTGAAGATTCCAGTTTAAATTGTTTCTCTTGCGCTATCTAAAGACGGTGTTAGTCGGCGATTTTTGCGTGTAACATTCCATTGCGCGTGGAGCGTTCACTCTTCACTCGCTGAAGGGGGCGAAGCCATGAGCGGCAGCGACCTGTTACTTACCTGTAGCGACTGCGGTCAGGAATTTGTTTTCACTGCTGGTGAGCAGCAGTTTTTCCAAGAACGTGGCTACTCGTCGCCCCGGCGTTGTAAACCATGCCGCCAAGCTAAGCAGGGTTCCGCCGGTGGCGGCGGCCACCATTCGTCTCATTCCCAGCAGGAAGGCGGTTACAGCGCTGGTGGGGGCGCCGGCCCCGGCATGAGCACGGGCACAACCGTGGTTTGCGCCAGTTGCGGGCAAACCACGACGGTACCGTTCGAACCCCGTGGGGACCGCCCGGTCTACTGCAAGAGTTGCTACCGGCCCAAGCAAGGCGGCGGAGGGGGCGGACGGCAGAGTCGCGGCGGAAGCGGCGGCGGAGGGGGCGGAGGCGGGAACCGCGACCGCGATCGCCGGCGCCACTAGAGTTTGGCCCCTCAAATGTAACCAAGTAGTTGTATGGCCGCATACATCTCTTAGCCAGCATACTGCTCCCGAGGGTTATTCCATGGAGCAGATTCTATTAGAGATGTTCGAGCAGGCGCGTAAGCTGGTGGTCGAGACCGATCGTAAATTGGCCGAAGAAAACGACCGAATCCGGGAGAAAGAACGCGAATCCAAGCTGCTGGAGCTTTCTACCCAAATCGAGGCGGCATTTGACTTCACCAGCAAGGAAAAACTGGAACTCGATCCCCGGTTAGACATCCAGGACGGCAAACCCACAGTGGAATTTATCGTGCGCAGCCTGCGGGCAATTTTCGTGCTGGCACCGCAGCCCGAGGGTCACTGGACCCTGAACGCACTGGAAGACGGGCACGCCCCGCAACCCCTGGGAGAATTTCAGGGCGGGACCAAGGGTGATGGGGCGTCGAGGCGGTTAGCCGCAGCCCGGATCGTCACTGCCATTGGGAACTGGTCGCAAAAGGGGCAGCCCCTGGCAGCGAAAAAGCCGGTGCAATCGGAAACATCCGGCCGGTGGCAGGATACCCCGGTACCGGTCGAAATATCGGAACGGCGCGAACCGACCTACGGCACGATGGGCAAGTTTCTCGGTTATTAGAGTCTGATTCGGTTTCCTGCTCCGCAGGCGATAGAAGCGCAATCAATTCCGCGAGTTTTCAAGCTCCCCCGCCGGGGAAATGTGAGGGATAAAGCACATTTCCCCGGGTTTCGTCTCGCTCTGCAATCCTTGAAAATCCCCCCGAACTCTTTGACTTCCCAAGACCATGGCCGCCGCGGCACGGGTCGCGGCCAAAGGCCGCCGGGTTGCTGGAGAGGTATCAGCGCACAAAGGGCGCGGAGAATTAGTATGGGTGCGGAGGTAACAAGCGATGAGCTCACGCAAAACGGCGGCGATTGTACTTCTGTGGATGGCGCTCGTTTCCAGCATGAACATCGTCGCCCAGAACGGTAAGCAGCAGCGCATCGCAGATCTGGCTTACGAGGCAGAAATGTCGCACGAGGTGGGCGCGTGTCCAGACGCGCTCGACGTCACGGACCGCAACGTATGCCTGAACGACGCCCGCGTCGAGACGTACAAGAACTACACCCAGTTTTTCGACGCACTCCGGGAGGCTCTGATCGAAAGCTCCCCGAATGACTCCAATGCCCTGGCCCTCGACGGGACGGAAGTGGTGTGGGAGAAGTACCGGGTGACCGCGTGCGACGCACTGGTGAAGGTTTACGACATAGGCACGATCAAACATCCAGGGTCGACTGAACCGAGTGCACAGACGCGTTGCCTCATCACCTTAACGCGCAGCCGAATGCGCGACTTAAAGGAGCTCTACGCGCCTACGCTTTAGGTGGGCCGCTTAGGCCGATTGCTTTTTGATACTGTAGCGGGCACGGTTAAAACAGGCTGCGGAAAAATGAACGGTTT
>DASRRN010000511.1:0-3850 GCA_035695685.1 Acidobacteriaceae bacterium
CGTGCAAAGCCGGGTGAGCTTTTCAATGTCCGGCTGCGACGGTTCGGGCAGAACTCTTTCCAACGCAGGCACTGCCATCTCCTCCATCATTCCAAAAAAGCCGCGGCCGGGCATGGCCAGAATCAGCATGGTCGCTGGTTCAGAGCTGGTAACGCGTATCCCGTGGGGGATTCCCCGCGGCAGGAACACGTACCCACCCGGTCCCACGACGTGCTTCACTCCATCGCAAATAAACGTGTACTCCCCGGCGAGTACATAGAACGCCTCATCCTCGTCGTGATGGAGATGGTAGGGGGTTGCGCTCCCTGGCGGCGAGATCTGGTAGAGCATCGCAAAGGATCCCCCAGTCGATTCCGTCGTAGCCTTCACAATGCATAAGTTATTCAGGAACCAAAACGCAGACCCTTCGGTTTCGGCAACGGCTTGTGGCATCAGTTCAGTAGGCATCGGGCTCCCCGAGAGGGTATCGTATTGCGGAATACGTTATGAGCGAGGCGCCTTCGCTGATTCGCTCACAAGCGTTTCCTGCAGGAGCAGAATACGGCAGGCAGAAGCGCCAGACTATGCGTGTCCCTACACGGGGTAGCGTGTGGTAGCACACACGGCATTGCGATAAACGGGCCTTTTTGCTTGCAGGTTCTGCCATGCCGAGTTCAATATTCAGTGCATCCCTCTCAAGAGTTGCCCCCGCCTTGAAATCAGTATCTGAAAGGATTGTCTCGCTATGAGGCGTTCGACTCGACTCGCCGTTTCTCTGGCTGCGGTTTTGTTCACGGGAGGGGCGTTGCCTCAGGCCCCGGAAGCCCAATCCGCTGCAACTGCGGCCGCAACTGCGGCGCCCGTTGCGCATGTCTACGTAGGAAGCGGGAGTCACATTCTAGCCTTCTCCGCGGCTGCAAACGGGAAGCTGACGGCGGTCCCAGGCTCCCCATTCAGCGACAGCCTTTCGTTGATGGGAGCGAACGGGCATTATCTTTTTGGCTTTGAGCCGAGCAGTGTAATCATCGAATCGTTCTCGATGGCTGCCAACGGCGCGCTGAAGAAAGCGGCAACCTTAAACACCGAGAAATATAACGCGGATAGCACCTGCCCATTGACTTGGTGGAATGGACAGGGATTGAGAATCGACCACTCCGGGGAGGATTTGTACAACGCAGCGATCCCTGCGGAGTTTCCATGCCGTACCTGGTACCAGTCCTTCAGAATCGACGACGCCAATGGCGAGCTGTCCTTTCTAGGCAACGCCGGCGATGTCTTTTTGGGCGGTCCAAGCATCAACATTCTTGGAAACAATAAATTTGCATATTCACCGGACTGCGCCGCTGCATTCGGCAATGGTCCGTCCCCCCAGGTCACCGTCTTCCAGCGTGTAAGCAGCGGAGAAATGGTGACTGCAAATGCAGGCGTGGCTATACCGGCTGCACCTATGAACGGATCGGATTCGGGATACTACTGTCCTTTGACGATGGCCACGGATCCGACAAATCACGCTGCCATGACGCTCCAGGCGGTGGACGGCGTCGATGACGACGGCGCCACATATGGACCAGTGGTCATCGCGACCTTTACGGCAGACGCAAAAGGAAATCTAAAAACCACCAGCACGTATAAGAACATGGCCGTGTCGGAACCGGGTGGCGGCCCAACAGGAGCCCCAGGCGGCGCGATGAGAATGTCTCCGTCAGGCAAGCTTCTCGCTGTTGGCGGATCGGGCCTGGAGATTTTCCATTTCAACGGTGGCAGTCCGGTCACGAAATACAAGACGCTGCTGCCCGGCTTCACCGTCTCGCAAATCCTCTGGGACAACAGCAATCACATGTATGCAATCGGAACCACCACTGGAGGAGCCGGCAAACTCTACGTGTATACCGTCACTCCGACCAGCGTCACGGAAGCACCCGGCTCACCCTATTCGATAACGAGTCCGGGGAACATAGTTGTTCAGCCCCTCTAGAAATCTTTTTGGCGGAGAGTTTTAGGACGCGAAGGCTACTGCCGGGTGATTTTCGAAACAAGCGACCTACTCAGCTGCTTGCCCTGCGCTTCGTGTTTCCGGATGTCGACGCGCGCTCAGCACCTTAAGCCGGTAGGGCGAATCATCGATCATGCCAGTGGAAGAGCTTATGCGTGATCTTCCAATCGCCATTCCACTTCAGCAAAGTGAATACGTCGGAAGCTCGTGCCTCTGCACCAGCCAACTTACCCGACCAGTGTTGAACCTCCAAATGGACAACCGCGATGCTCTCGATGATCTCGATTCGTGCGAATCGAGGACTGATATTCGGTGCGGGGCCATTCTCAGTGGCCCACTGGAAGACGTGTTCCACCGACCCGCTATATTCAACCCCTTGACAGTAGCCGGAGATAGTCGCGGAGGGATGAAAAGCAGGGCGCATGAGATCTCCGTCGCCGGCGCGAGCGCCCGCGATATAGCAATGCATCGTGCGGGTGATCGCGTCATGCTCGACGAGGTAGGCGTTCGTGGCCGGCTGCGGCAACGCAAGCTTCTCGGCCATATCGATCGCGTCTTCGTGGGGATACTTCGTGTGGAGGCGGCTCCAGGCTTCGATCTCGTGGCGGTACGCGAAGACGGTGTCCTGCTTTTCGTGCTCGCGGCGGTGGACGGGGAGTCCTTCGCTCGCCTCCCAGCGCCGCACAGTGCGTTCGCTGCGGTCCAGGTAAGCAGCGATCTGCTTCCAGCACTCCAGAGTCTTCTGCGGGGTGTTGCGCGCAGGCATACCAAAACCCCCGCGCAAGAATATACCCGTGGGCGCGGCGCTGACCTGCAGTCTCACACATGCCAATGAAACGCCTTCTGGATGATCTTCCAACCACCGGGCATTTTGAGAAGCGTGAACAGGTCCGACATCCGGACATCGGAGCCAGCCATCTTGCCGGACCAGCCGGCGACTTCAAGACGAACCACAGCAATGGAGTCGAGAATGTCCACACTCACTACGCGGGGCTCAATCTTGGGAGCGGGGCCATTCTTGTCGATCCAGTCGAACAAAAATTGCGTGCCGGCGGCGAGTTGTTCCCCCGCGTAGCCGAAGAATGAGGCGTCGGGGTGGAAGGCAGGACGCATTAGCTCGCTCTTACCCTGCTTGCTTCCGTCAATATAGAGCTGCATGGTCTTGACGATTGCGTCGTATTCGGTGAGGTATTCGCTCTTGCTCATACCGGAGACGCTAGGATCCTGCTGCTGCGGGCGTCAACAGCCAAACGCGGCCAAAGCCGGTCGAGAGAGCATGGCGTCTTCATCCTATTGGTGCTCTTGGATTTGGAGGCGACTTACTTCAGCCTTCGCTTCGTCGCGTCACTACCAACTCGTCCACAGTTAGCCAAGGCAAGCGATGACGAAGCCATTACGATGAACTAGCCATGCCCAACAACCCCAACACGCCGTCCCCGCCCACCCTGACGCTGGACATCGATCGCGGCGCGCACCCCATCGTCGTCCGGCTGCACGGCAAGCTCGTATCCGGTGTCGGCGACATACTCTACGACCAGCTCCGGCCGCTGCTGCCGGATCACAAGCGCATCATCCTCGACCTCACCGATCTCGTCCGGGTGGACAGCATGGGTCTCGGCACCCTCGCCCGCCTCTATGTCTCCGCGCGCCGGGAGGGCTGCAGCCTCCAGCTCATCAACCTCGGCAAGCAGGTCCGCCTCCTGCTCGACACCGCCCACATGCTGGAGGCCTTCACCGCCTTGGCGAACACGGCATTGCGATAAACGAACCATCCCCCACACCCGCCCGGTGCCTATCGTGGAGCAGCCAGGACGCAGCCAGGACGCGGCCCAGGACGCAGCCCAGGACGCAGCTAGGATAGGTTTCCTGTTTCACCCC
>DASRRN010000512.1:0-15911 GCA_035695685.1 Acidobacteriaceae bacterium
TGCGACTTCGAGTAAGACCATGAGCCCCGCTTCGATGGCGGGTCTCATTCGTGGCATCTCCACCACTCGTGGATTTATGAGACCAGTTCTAGCCAAAATTACTCCGTTAGCGGGCAGCAACGAAAGTCTCGCCGCGGGCCCTAAGTGTTGCTTCCTGGAGGGCTGTTCTCTTCTCTGCTTTGGACTGAGGAACCTGGAGGTTCATATTCGCCCCGTCGCAGAGAATTTCGCTCAGAAAGTACTGGCTACCGTATTTGTGGAACATCAGTTTTCCACCGTTTGGGGACTTATTGGAGTCCCCGTTCACAAGACTGAGCACCGCGATAGGTTTATCGTGGTTCTTGATCACGATCACGTGTTCTGATTGCTCTTTGATCGTGTAGGTACCCGCGGGAAGAAGCTTGTCGCCCACGGTGAAATCAAAGGGGACGTTCGCCCGTACCCCGTTGGATTGCGCGAATGACGTGCCGGCCATGGCAAGATTTGCGATGGCGAGGAGTGCGATTGCTGTATTCCGTTTCATGACAGTGTCTCCTTTCCAATGAGGCGTCGAATTTTGGTCGCCTTCGATTGGTTAAGCGAAGTCCACTGACGAAAAGGGCCAAGGGTTGCGAAGTTTTCTTACCGGTGGTGGCGCCGCCCAAAAAAAGCAGGGGGATAGCGAGCGGACGGCAAGCCTGGCCTGGCGTTGAAGAACCAGCTTAGCCTGGCAGGCAAGTTCGGTCAGCCAAATGTGGCTCAATCATGTCTGAAGAAATTGGGGAAGTTACGATTCTGTTGAAGGCGATGAAAGGCGGGGACAAATCCGCGGCAGACAAACTATTGCCCCTTGTCTACAACGAACTTCACCGGTTAGCCAGGTCGTATATGCAGCGGGAGCGATCGGACCACACCTTACAGCCGACTGCTCTCATCAACGAGGCGTATTTGCGCCTTGCGCGCGATAGCGTCGATTGGCAAAGCCGCCAGCACTTTATTGGAGTGGCCGCGAATGTGATGCGTCGCCTGCTCGTCGACCACGCACGAGCACACAACGCCGAGATGAGAGCAGGAGGCCTTCAGCGGGTTGAGCTGGAAGACTACCTGGTGATTTCCAGCGAGCGCTCCGAGGAAGTGTTGGCTTTGCACGAAGCCCTTACCAACCTTGAAGCAGTGGATCCGCAGCAAGCGAAGGTCGTGGAGTTACGCTATTTCGGTGGATTTTCTGTTGAAGAGATCGCGGACATCCTGAAGATGTCTCCGCGATCCGTTAAGCGACACTGGGCGCTGGCGAGGATCTGGCTCTTGAGACAGATGAAGGCGACTTCGCAAGGCTGACGGTGGTGAGGCTCGCGATTTCCAAGGGCGCTCTGCAGTGCCGCGAATAGTGAATCGACTCCACGAGCCCACTTCGCATTCGCGTTTTGCCGCGAGTAAACCGGCACGCTCCGCGGCTTGTGTGTTTGGGCGCTAGGTGGTGAGTTTACTTTGGGAGTTGGCTTAGCATGAAGTTCGCCATGATGTGGTTGGCCTCGATGGACTCAGGTAGGGACGCGTCGTACCAGAAGGCGTGAGGAAGCGCATCGAAGAGGACCAGACGTGCGTCGACGCCGGCGCGCAGATAGGCGCGGTGCAAGTTGGCGGTTCCGCTGAGCAGGGCATCCCGGCCGCTAGTGAGGAAGAGAGTGGGCGGCAGGCCGTGCAGATCCGCGTAGATGGGTGACAGCACCGGATCTTTCGGATTGGCAGAGCCAACATAGTAGGGGTCGTGGATGCCGCCGTCGGGTGGATCAAGATGGCCTGCGAATCCCTGAAGGGTGTAGATGGCCTGGGAGTCGGCCACCTGGGCGAACCCGTCGAGCGTGCTGAAGATGCCAAGGGCCGCGGGCAAGGGGAGGCCGAGCAATTTGAGTTTCACCGCCACTTCTGCGGTGAGCACGGCCCCCGCGGATGTTCCATAAAGAACGATGTGGCTGGGTTTGTAGGTCTTGAGCAGTTCCCTATAGACGGCGACAGCATCGTCGACTGCGGCGGGAAAGGGGTGCTCTGGGGCGAGACGGTAGAGCACGGCGATGACCTTGATTCCGGTGTAGCCGGCGATGGGGATACTTTCGGTGAACGAGCCCGAGTCGGCGTTAAAGCCACCTCCGTGCAGGTTTAGGAGAACCTTGTCGCGGCTACTGCTGGATAAGTTGGATGGAGTAATGATGCGGACCGGGACACCGGCAATCGTCGATTCGGTGATGGTATTCGGGCACAGCTTGGTCCAGGCGGCTTTCGCGCGCTCGGCCCACGCGTCCGTGTGGGCTCTGCGTTCTTCGAGAGACTCCGGAGGACTTTGATCGGGGGTTCTTCGGATGAGAAAATTGCGGGCTTCCGGGCTAAGGTCAGGCGGGACTGGGACGACGCGTGTAACGTAGGCGGTGCCCTGCGCGTCGATGTAGCTGGTATCCCGCGTGGCTGCCGTGGAGGCGGAGGTGGGCTGCGGGCTGGATTGGGCAGCGAGTACAGTGGAGCTCGCCAGAAGCAGGAGAGCGATACAGCGAAGCGTGACGGGCATGAAGCGGGCTCCTGAAGTGAGGTCGAGCAATTCTATCGTCAACGCAAAAGAAGCTGGGGGTAGGGTTGAAAGAAACCCGTTCCCTCTCTTTGGCAGACCATTGGCATTGACTACATGGATTACAAGTCATGACGAGAGTGGGCAAGTGGGATGCGATTGACGAGAGGCCGTTGTCACCAAGGGTTCACGCATGGTTTAATGCGGCGAAGCCAGAGTCGTCGACGCAGATTTGCTAAACCGTAGTGCCCGAGGAAACGCAAAATCAAAGTTCCGCAAAACATCAAGGGTTCTTTATAAGCTCTCCATTTTCGACAGTCGACGTGCTTTTCGACAGGTCCAGTTCTCCTATCGGAAAGGGCGTCTTCTCTTTTGTAAAACCATGGCCAAGTAAACCCTTACCCAACCGATGAAGGATAAAGCCGGTACTTGAGCAGAACACTGAGAAGGGGATGATGACAGAATCTAATGGATGCTCGGGTTCCCAAAGTGACAGGAGACGCAAGGCCTGTCTGAAATTCCCAGAGCGAAGAGCTTCGCGAATCAAAAAGACCAGGTACGTTCTCGTGCCCCGGTCCACTTTCTCAGCGCTCTTCGGATGACCCAGCTTCATTTGATTTGCGACCATCTTGAATGACCTCAACATGCGCTGCCGATCGCTCGACATTCTGGCTGAAACGACGCGGTAACCTGTGAGATGGTCCGGAACGAGTCCGAAGTGAAACCGCTTGGCGATCCGGTGATAGAGAAGCATATCTTCGCAGCCGTGAATTCCAGCGTCGCGTAGTCCTGGGTCAAAGCCCCCTGCCTCTACGAGGGCCTGGCGCCGAATCAGAGGAGAGCTGGCATTGCCAACGAAGTTACCCATGAGCGTCTGGTCCAGTACGTCGCCGGCAATGTCACGCCCCTTGACCTTGCAGCGAATGCGATTGTGCTCGTCAATCAAAGCCCACCAGGTATAGACGAGACCTACTCGCACACCACCGCCGAGAATAACTTCCAGCTGTCTTTCGATTTTGCTGGGAGCCCAGAGGTCGTCCGCGTCGACGAATGCGATCAACTCGGAGCGAGCGGACTGCCAACCGGCGTTCCGTGCAGCTGCAACGCCAGCGTTTTCCTGCGAAATCAAGGTAACTCGACCGTCAACAGCCCCGTGAGCACTTACGATGGAGACCGTGCGGTCGGAGGAGCCGTCGTCTACGACGATAATTTCCAAATGCCGGTGCGTCTGGCTCCTGACGCTCCTCAGGGTGTCGTCGATGGTAGCTTCTGCATTGTGAGCAGGGATCACGACGCTTACCAGATGTGAGTGCAACTCCGTGTCGCATTCGGGCAAGATTTTTGAGTCGTTTTGGGACCCATTCGCCTGCGAAGACTGTGGCCGGATCATCACGCATCCTTCCGTTTTGCTACTGAGCCTTTTTCCACTCAGGGAACGAAGCCGCGGGATCTTATCGTATGGGAGAAGAGGCTCGGGGGTAAGTTGTGTATCCAGGGTTAGGCCGGGGCGCATGGTTTGGAGAGCTGGTTTGCGCCGGTTGCGATTGAGAAACATCCTGATCACGTGAGGGGCAACCAAAAACGGAAGGCGGCAACCTGAACGCAGACCCCATCGGAAGGCAGCAACCATATTGCCGGACCAGAAGCATAGTCCAGCAAGATACAGGGCAAACTGGTGGGCCGCACCCCGCAACACGCGTGCATTCAGATCGGGCCTAAGCTCTCGCATCGTCTGCACCACCCGTTGTTGCGATCGCCACATCGTGTCGCACGCCGTGCTCATGCTGCCCGAACGGCGGCGATAGCCGAGCAGTATCTCTGGGACGACAGCGGCTTCGTAGCGCTCCGCGACGCGCAAAACCAGCTCCCAATCCTCGCACCCGCCAGCACCCACAGCGGCAAGTTGCTCGTTGTACCCACCCGCCTCTTCAATGCAGTGCCTGCGAAATAGGGGAACGCTGGCGTTGCCAGTGAAATTGATCTGAAGAAGCAATTCGAAAGTACGTCCTTCCAACATCCAGCGGGGGGACCGATCAAGCACGGCGCCACTGCGATCGATCCAAACCCACCATGAGTAAACAAAACCCGTCTGATTCCCCGCTTCAAGCATTCGTTGCATCTGGCGGTCAATCTTCGCCGGCTCCCACAGATCGTCGGCGTCCAGCGGAGCTATGAAATTGCCACGCGCCTCGGCTATGCCTCGGTTTCGTGCGCGGGCGACGCCGCTGTTGGCTTGAGTCAAGACGCGTACTCGGGAATCCCTCAGCGCATAGAGGTGCAAGACCGCCAGGGTGCCGTCTGTCGAACCATCGTCGATGGCAATGATTTCGAGATGCCGGTATGTCTGGCTCAACACTGATTCGAGCGCAGAGCCAACAAACTCTGCTCCGTTGTAGACGGGAAGTATCACGGAGACCAACGGATCGTGGTTCATTGGGCTCATGGCGCTGCTATACTCGGATATTCTTTCACACTCCTCGCAGGGTAGACGGTAGCCGAGAACGCTGAGGCCTGGTTCGATTCTTGGCTGGACACCAACCGCATCCAGTCTCACGAACATTGTGGCTTCCGTTGTAAGCTCGTGCCAGGTAAAACCGAGAACCTAGTCACATACACGTCGCAACTCCTCGTAGGGTCAAAGGATGTAATCAATTGTCAAATGCGAGGACGCAAGACTCATCCAAAAATATCCGAGATCGGAGTGAAGGCGGACGAGCGTGGGTGCGATGGGCACGCTCATCGTATGCGGCGATCGTGAGTTTGGCTTCCAGCAGGTCACGCGGCATCACATTCAGCCGAGTGCCCTGGACTGCTCGCAAACCGGCGGAGAAAGCTGCCATCGGTCTCGCGCTGGTTCTGTACGCGGGGCTGCTGGCCTATATGATCCCACGTCATGAGCCATGGGCGGACGAGGCGCAGGCCTGGGAGCTAGCGCAAAGCCTCAGCCTGAAGAGCCTGTTCGGAACGTACATTCACTACGAAGGTTCGCCGGGGCTATGGCACGCCCTGCTGTGGATGCTCTCAAGGATGCATGTTACGTACGCCGGCATGCATTGGATCTCGGGGGCCATCGCTTTGGCCGGTATGGTGCTGCTGACCGTCGCGGCGCCGTTTCCTCTTGTTTTGCGACTACTGCTGCCCTTTACTTACTTCTTCGCCTTCCAGTATTCGGTGGTTGCGCGAAGCTATGTATTGTTTCCCATGATCCTGTTCGCGTTGGCGTGTTTCTGGCCACGCAGATTGGTGCACCCCCTGCCGGCGGTCTTGCTGCTCGGGTTGCTGGGAAATATCTCTGTACATGGTTTTGTTGTGGCTCTCGGCCTTGCCATGATTCTGGCGATCGAGTGGTACCGCGCACCGAAGGAGGAGCGGGCGCCCTTTAGGGCCTGGCTGGGTCCTGCTGTCCTGCTGACAGCGCTGTTAGGTTTTGCGGCGTGGTGCATCATGCCCGCGCACGACGCGGGTTGGCTGGTGGTTGCGAAGCGCGTGGGGACACATGATCAATCAGCGGCAATGGCGGACCGGTTGTCAGAACTTCATCCACGAGCGCGCTTACTGTCATCTCAGGTCAGGGTCGCGCTCGCAATCATTTATCAGTTCGCCCATGAGCTCGGCCACGGGCTGGCGGATAAATTCCACCTCGGCATTATTGTCTGGGCACTGCTGGTATGGGGCTGGGTACGTGAGGGGTTTTTGCGCTATTCCCTGCCGGCGGTTCTTCTTTTAGGGGTTTGTGCACCCTTCCAGCACCAGTTTTATCATTCAGGATTGCTGTGGGTACTCTTCCTATTTCTGTGGTGGGTGACGTGGCAAGAACGTATGCGAGCGTGGCCCGAGCGTGAGCCATGGGAAGCGGACCTGAGCCAGAACGCGCTCTTGATCGCAGTGATGCTTTGTGTTGCCTTTCACCTGGTATGGGCAATGACCGCAATCCGATACGACGCATCCAATGCGTATTCGCCAAACCTTGCTGGGGCGGCTGTCCTGAGGGCATACCTGAACCGCGGGGACAAGGTAGATGTCGCGATTCCTCCAAATGAGGGGAGCAAAAAGCTTGGCGAGTTTTTTATCACGGGTGTGGAACCCTACTTTGCAACGGAGCCGATCAACAATATGCCGTTCAGGTTTTGGTTCTGGGGTTGGGATGACGAAATGCGTGCCAGGTACCTACTTGATACCGAGAATCGGTCTACGGTGGTAGTGGTCGAAGAGACCGACGAGGATCTCCGGTATAAGATCGAGGAAAGGCGTTTAGGATCAAAGGGATATCGGCGCGGGAGGGTTGTTTGCGGGCAAATCTTTTATCCCGACATGAAGAGTTCACCCTACACGAACAGTTCTCCTTTGTGTCATGCGTTCTACGAGCCGCAGAATAGATAAGGTTCCCTCACAATGACCATTGCCGTGATTATCCCGGTCTTTAATTCGGGCCAATTGCTAAGCGACACGCTGCTGGCACTGCATTCGGGTACCAGAGTGCCGGATGAACTCATCGTGATAGACGACGGGTCCAGCGATGAGAGCGCGCGCACCGCTGAGAGGTTTGGCGCGCGGGTGGTGCGGATGCCACAGAACGTGGGGCCGGCGGCCTGCCGCAATTATGCTGCTCTGCTCTCACAGAGTGAAATACTGATGTTTCTCGATTGCGATACCTGCGTACATACAGACACGATTGAACGAATGGAACGCCGCCTCGAAGCAGACGCTAGTCTGACTGCAGTGATTGGATCGTACGACGACACGCCGCAGCACCCAGGCACCTGGTCGCAGTACCGCAACCTGGCGCATTGCTACGTTCATCGGTCTGCAAACCGGGCAGCGCTCACATTCTGGAGTGGATGCGGCGCGGTGCGACGCGCCTGGTTTTTTGAAGTCGACGGTTTCGATGAGCGGTACCGGAAACCCAGCATTGAAGATATCGAGTTGGGGTATCGAATGTCGGATCGGGGCGCCCGGATCCTGTTGGACCCCGAAATCTGTGTCACCCACACGAAACGTTGGACTGTCTGGAGCTCGATCGTGACCGATATTTTGAATCGAGGAGTTCCCTGGATGGTGCTTTTGCTGGAACGTAGAAGGATGCCGGACGACCTAAACCTAAGGCGACGCCACCGCGTAGCAACAGCGCTCACTGGAGTTGCACTGGTTTGCCTTGCGATGAGTGTGCGTTCACCTTTGTGGCTTGTTCCCTGCTTCCTTCTTGCGACACTGGCATTGTGTATGGATGCGGGTCTGCTGCGGTTTATTTGTCGCAAGCGCGGATCTCGATCATTGGTAGTTGCAGCGTCGATGACTCTTATACAGAACCTCTGTAAGGTTGTGGCCGCCGGCGGAGGATTGCTGGTGTTTGCCTCACGTTCCTTTCCGTCACACCGATTGCGACGCCGAGAACGGCGTTCACAAATTCTGGATTGTCGTCAAGCCCAGGAAGAAGAATCCGTACGTCTGTCGAAACTTCCGTCGACGATGTGGAGTTGAGGATCGTCTCACGTGAGACTGCCTCTTTGACCGAGACAATATTGAAAACGGCTTGACTACCAGGAGGCTCTTCCGCTGCCCTGACGGATCGGTTGCACGGATCCCAGGTCTCAAAAGCGAGACCTGGGGCACCCTTCGATTGTTACCGACGCAGCGAACTGAGTAATTGCAAATGTTATTCGGCGGTGTTTGGCCTATTTTGAGCCGGGTTTTGATTTTGCCAGGTGGTAATATATCGCAAAGAAGGGGGCATTCTCATGAATCTCCTTAGCAAGGCACTCAACAGAGTTTTGCGGCTCTTCGGAAGAACACTGCCCCCGGAAGACGACCCCTACTCGTACGTCATGGCACCAAAGAAACCACGCCCACCTTACCGAAGCGCTGCTGCCGTCGCGGACCCACCCGAATAGCGTCGGTGATAAGAGTGGGTGCGGTTATCGTTTTCGTGCGTGGCTTTTCAGTCCAGAGCGCTGCCGGGTAAACCCAAGTCTTGGGACTGAGGTCTCTCGTTGGATAAATTTCGTTTGCCCTGATAGGAGACATCTTCTCTTCTATTTGCTTATACTGGTTTCGCTCTTCTTGATCGGCCGCCACGCAGCACGTTTTGCTTTGGCTACGTGGTTCGGGATCTAACGGCGCCGGATCGAAGGGTCACAAGGACGTGAGCCGCAGGTATCGACCCGAACGCCACTCCTCAGTTTGTCAAACCTCGTCGATCCGGCGACAGTTCGTTCAACCCAAATCAAGACTTCAGGGGCCATAGTCCGGTCCCACGGAACTGAACACGCGAAACGTCCGCTCGACGAACGACGACGTAGTGCTTTCTCGACGGTCGCCCTCGTAGGGGTACCTGGCAATCCGAATCCTTTGCAAAACAATTGCACAGCCAGGATGCCCGTTAGATGCCGCCAGTCCTCATGGTTTCTGCAGCTGGTCAACGATCGACTTTAAACCCGTGAGCAATGAAAGCCATCATTCTATGCGGGACAAAGTCTACCTGATTCGGTTCAAGAGATCGGATGTAGGCCCCGATCTCGTGATTGCTGCGAGTGCTGAGATCCATGGGGATCATCTCATCTTCCTCAGATCAGACGGCAGCCCCGCTGCTCTGTTCGTCCTCGAGATTGTAGAGAGTTGGTCCGAATTTGAAGCCCAGACCGCATAGACATGGCGCCACGGTAGGCTAGGGCAAACGCGTCCGCGCATTTTGCTTGCGCTTCGTATGCCCGGTCCGCATGACAGGCGAAAGAGGGTCAACAAAGAGTAGAGCCACGTCACATCGTCGATGGAGGGGGAAGCGTGACTTCCCAAAGGCCGAAAGGCATAATACGAGCTGCTGTCGAAATCGGCTCCTGCCTCGTTCACCTGACCCCCGATGACGATCTACTACTATGGCGCCTAGTCTTGTGTCGAAGGATCTGCCCAGTCCGCGCTTGAAAACATCACAGAACTTTTCGAGCTGCCGTGGACCCATCGCCGGCGCTCGCTTCCCCAGTCGTCGCCGATGGCAGAGCCTTTGCTGGCCCTTGATCTGCTGCCTGGCTGTCGCCGCCCATGCAGCGCCGGCGTTCGCTAAGCAGCGAGTAGATCTGATCGTGACTCACGGCACGGTGGTCACGATGGATGGAAAACGCCGCATCCTGGAAGATGGCGCGATCGCGGTTCAGGGAGATGCCATCGCCGCCATCGATGCAAGCGCGAATATCGACGCCATGTATCAATCGGGTAAGGTCATCGATGCACGCGGCGGGCTCATTCTACCGGGACTGATCAATGCCCATACACATATGAGCATGAGCCTGTTCCGCGGCCTGGCAGATGATCTTTCTCTGGATGATTGGCTGAACAAGTATATTTTTCCTGCTGAGCATCGCTACGTTACCAGGGATTTCGTTACCTGGTCGACTCGGCTTAGCCTGCTGGAGATGTTACGCGGCGGCACAACGACAGTCGCCGATATGTATTATTTCGAAGAGGATGTAGCAGAAGCTACGAAAGCCGCCGGAATGCGCGGCGTGCTGGGAGAAACTTTGATCGGATTCCCTTCTCCCGACAGCGCAACCTCTGAAGCCGCGCTCACCTATACTGAGTTATTTCTGAAGCATTGGAAGGGTGACCCACTTATCACCCCAGCGGTTGCGCCGCACTCCATTTATACGTGCCCGGAGACACTGCTCAAGGATGCTGCGGCGCTCGCTCAGCGCGACCGGGCGCCGCTTTTGATCCATATAGCCGAGGCCCCTTTTGAGATCGAGAAAAGCCGGCACGACCATGGCCTCACCCCCGTCCAATATCTCTCACGGATCGGCCTGTTGGGACCGAATGTCCTCGGCGCGCATTGCATTTGGTTAGATCAGGCAGACGTGCAGACGCTGGCTCATTTTGGGGTGGGCTGCTCTTACAACCCTTCCAGCAACATGAAGACTGCTGCCGGTCTGATGCCGGCCGTTGAGTTGCTTTCGGCGGGAGTCGCCGTCGGTATCGGAACGGACGGCGCTGCCAGTAATAACAACCAGGACATGTTCGAGGAGATGGACCTCGCGGCGAAGGAGCAAAAGTTCGCGCGCATGGATCCCAAGGCGCTGCCGGCGGTACAGGTTGTAGAGATGGCTACCATCACCGGCGCACGCGCGCTGCATCTTGAGCGGCAGATTGGTTCGCTCGAAGTGAGCAAGAAGGCCGATCTCATCGTGGTGGACACCAGCGCTGCACACGCCACTCCGATGTATGACGTCTATTCGGCCATCGTCTATGCACTCAAGTCCTCCGATGTGAGGACGACCGTCGTTGGCGGCAAAGTGGTGATGGAAGATCGACGCATGCTCACGCTCGACGAGCCGGCGATCCTGGCAAAGGCGGCGGAATATGCCAAACAGATCAATGCCTCGTTTGGCGCGAGAAAGAGCCCGGCCGGGAGATGATGAACAGTGTCGTGGTCATAGCATTCCTGTTGCAGCACATGCACCCCCGTGAGGGGAATAGGTCCCAATAAGTCCGGCTTTCCCACGTTTAGGGCTTGTCTCGATTTGGCGCTGGGGCCGCTTTGATGGTCGTGATCTCGACATAGGGCTGGGTTCCGGTTTCCATGCCGTGACGGTAGGCGACCTTACCGGCGATCTTCACGCGCTTGTTCTCGAAGCCCTCAAGCTGCTTGGGCTTACGGGTATCACTTACTTCAATCGAGCTGATGGGTTTACCGTCGATGATGGTGTCCGAATCGACCTGCATCATCCAACCAGTTGATTCTGCCCCGATCGCCATCGCGCGGTGGATCGTTCCGACCATGGTTATCTTTTGCGGATCACTCTCATCAGCATGTAAGCCGGCGCAACACAGCGCCAGGATCAAGACCATACTTGCTCGTGCGATGCGCATGCGAATCTCCTCGTCCTCCCAAAGAGAATTCTACCTATTCATGTGCTACGGTCGCTACCAACCGGAAAAGGAACAGAAGTAATGAGTCAAAAGTGCTAAAGCCCAGTTGTCTCTGGCAATGTAGAACTGGCAGGAGGCCTCCACGTGAAAACTCTGTTAGTCACGCTCATCCTCTGCTCCGCAGCGTCAGCCAAAGACAGGTCCGTCCCGACGTATCAGAACGCCATTTTCCAGGAAACTCACGCGGAATCTGTCCGCATGAACTGCAATGGGTCCGGGTACGGTAGCAGCATGACTACTTGTCATGACGCGGAAACGCTCGTCTACACCGTGAAAGCTGGGGAAACGGTCTACACGCTGATTCCTTACGGAACGTGGCCGCATCACGAATCTCTCTGGAAGCAGCCGGCAGGTGCCGCGGTGGCGATCTGGAACGATGGGAAGCATGTGCATGTCCGGAGCGGCACGAAAGAGTCCCAGTACGACATCCTTGGGGCGAGCGCCCAGGACGCGACCAGATAACGTCGTCCGATCCACTCACCTCTCGATCCATTCACTTCTTTCGAGCCGAGCTCTGTCCAGTTCCGGACGCTCATCCATGGTTCCGGACACTCGTTCTCCGGGTAGGTCCCGCTCTTCCACGCGAAAATGCTGGGGACTCATCAGTTTCGGTCCGGACGGGGTTGGCATGCAAATTGCCACTTACGATGAGCAGCCTGTATCGGGCACTTATCGAGGAGAACGGCCCCATGAGAATGAACCATGAATCCGCCCTGGCACCACGATGGATTGTTTTCGGGACCGCCCTGGTCTACTTTGTGCTTGGATCACTGTTGACCGTTCAGTTTATGCATTTAAAAGAGGTTTGGGCAGATAGCCACCGCGTTTCCCAACTGGAGATCTATCATGCGGTGCCAGGCAACGTGCCGGCCCTGGAAGAGCGCTTTCGCAACTTTTCCAAGTTGCAAGCCAGACACTGTCTCGAGTTGGTCGGGTACTGGGTACCTGAGGATGCAAAGTTCACCCAGACAAACCCGGCGTTCGCCAATAGATTCGCGTATCTCGTGGACCATGCCAGCCAGGCAGAGGCCAAAACCCACTGGGATGTGTTTCACGCGGATCCAGCCTTCCAGGAGTATGTGCAATCGGAAAAGGCCGAGCAGCTTATCCAAGGAGCGGACTCAACGCTTATGCGGCCAACGCGCTCGGCCATGAAGTAGCGGCC
This sequence comes from Acidobacteriaceae bacterium, assembly GCA_035695685.1. Classification (GTDB taxonomy): domain Bacteria; phylum Acidobacteriota; class Terriglobia; order Terriglobales; family Acidobacteriaceae; genus PALSA-350. The sequence goes on from DASRRN010000512.1 coordinate 12,615, forward strand.
ATCGGCAGGGCATACGCTTCAGGCCCGGTTCTGCGTAATCTGGCGAAAGACGCGCAGCAAGTTGCCACCCCAGAACTTATCAATGCGCTGCTCTGAATAACCGCGGCGCAGCATAGCTTCCGTGATCATGGGCAGATCGCGGACGTCGCGCATGCCACGCGCCAGCGTCGGTCCGCCGTCGAAGTCGCTGCCGATCGCCACGTGATCTTCCCCTACCATTTGGATGGCTCGATCCACCACGGCTACCCAGTCGTCTACCGTCATCATGACCGACTCCGGCACCTGGGCGCCCGGCATCGGGAACTGCGGCGCCACCAGCTGGTCCACCTCGTAGATCGTCTTGCCCTTCACCCGGTCCGGGATACTGGTGGTATCCCAAAACGTTTTCTTCTGGTGCGCGGTGAGGTAAGCGTACTCCTTGGGGTAGTTGAACTCACTGCCGATCTGGAAGCCGATGATGCCGCCTTTCGCCGCCAGCTTCTTAAGCAGCCAGTCCGGCATATTCCTGGGGATATCGTTGACGCTGCGCAGGCCGTGGTGCGTGGCAATGACCGGGCCGTCACTCACGTCGATCGCTTGGGAAATCGTGTCGTCTGAGGAGTGAGATACGTTGATCACCATGCCCAGCCTGTTCATTTCGCGGATGACGTCACGGCCGTGCGGCGTAAGACCGTTCCATTTGGCCGGGGAGCAACAGGAGTCGGCATAGTTCTGGTCCCAGTTGTGCGCCGAAAGCTGCGCCGAACGCAGTCCCAGCCGGTACAGGTCGCGCAAAACCCCCAGATCCCCATCCAGATCGTAGCTGCCCTCGATGTCGAGCACCGCCGCCATCTTACCCTGGGCATGGATGCGCTCCACATCGTCGGCGTTCAACGCCAACCCAACCTGGTCGCTGTTCATCTGCAACTGGCGGAGCGCATGATCGACCCGGCGGAACGCCTGCTTGGTCTCGAATCGGCCGGGGTAGTACTCTTCGGGAATGAACACTGAAAGGAAGAACGCGCTGACTCCCCCTTCCCGCGCACGCGGCAGATCCCATTGTCCATCGGGCTGGCGCGTCCCCATACTGCCACCGTGATAGAACTCGCGGTCCAAGGCGTGCACGTGGCCGTCGAATACCAGCGCCCGCTTATGCACGGCCCGTGCGCGCGCAGAGATCTGGGGGGCCGCCTGGTCGGCGGCCGAGCCCTGAAAGAGCGGGTCGCCCCAGAGGGTGCGGCTCAGCGCAGCGGGCGCCAACGCGGTGTAACCGAGGAATTGACGGCGGGTCAGCATGAGCTCCTCCAGCATGTTGATACAGGCATCTTTGCTACACTCGCACGCAACCAGCCGAGCAAACGGCCAACCAGGAAGGACGGGCCATGCCTCAGAATACGACGTCTACCAATCGCCCCCGGCTCGCTGCCGTGATCACCGCCTATAAGAGGTTACTGCACGGCCAACACGTCGTGGACCGCTTGCTCGATGGTTATGGATGGGCGGGAACTTTCCACCATCCGGCGATGGACGTGGTATCGCTGTACGTCGATCAACGGGGCGAGGGCGATTTGACCCAGGAACGGTTGGATCGGCATCCCACGATGAAGATTTACCCCACCATTGCAGAGACCTTAACCCTCGGCACCAGCAAGCTGGCGGTCGATGGAGTGGTCGTGGTCGGCGAGCATGGTACCTATCCTCTTACCGAGACGGGCATCATGAAGCATCCGCATTTCGAATTCTTTGAGCAAGTCACTAAGGTCTTCCGCGACAGCGGCCGCTCGGTCCCCTACTTCAACGACAAAGAGCTTTCGTGGAATTGGGATTGGTCGAAGCAGATGGTCGACACTTCCCATCAATTGGGCTTTCCGCTCCAGGGAGGTTCAAGCCTGGCAGTGACCTGGCGAGTTCCGTCTGTGGAGTTCCCTTTGGGGGCCACGGTGCACGAAGCCGTCTCAGTCGGGTACGGCGGCATGGCGAGCTACGACTTCCACGGCCTTGAGACCATCCAGTGCATGGTGGAGCGGCGCAAGGGCGGCGAGACCGGGGTCGAGTGGCTGCAGACGTATCGCGGCGAGGGGTTTTGGACGGCGTGGCAGCAGGGGGTGTGGCCGCAGGCATTGGTGAAAGCGGCACTGTGCCGCAGTTCCACCCTGGCCCCTGCGAGTTCGAGCTTTACCGATATGTTTCCCACGATTGAGCAGATGCGGGCCCTGGTGCCCGATCCGGTTGCCTACAACTATCAACATCGCGACGGGCTGCGCTGCACCATGCTGCTGATGAATGGGCTGGTGCGCGACTTCACCTTCGCGGCGACGATCGAGGAGCAGTCGAAGCCCTTCTCCACGCAAATGTATTTGCCTATGCCGGACGGCCGCACGACGCTGGCAAGTTTTTTCAGCCCGCTGGTTTACAACGCCGAGCGGATGTTCCTGACTGGGAAAGCGCAATACCCGATTGAACGAACGCTGCTGACCAGCGGCCTCTTGATTGCGGGCGTCGATAGCGCTTACCAGGGTATGAAGCGGATACAGACGGCAAACCTGGCAGCCGTAAACTACGAGCCCAACCCCGAATCCACTTTTTGGAGAAGCTAATGCTGACCCGCCGTCGTTTCGTCGGATATTCCGCGCTGTCATCGGCCATGTTGGCGTACCGCCCGCTGCTGCACAATGGCTGGGGGCAGGCCGCCCAGCGCCCGCTGCGCCTGGCGATCCTCGGCAGCGTTTATCGCCATCAGTCGCAGATGCAGACTCTCGCCGACCGCTTTCTGGTGGGCTATCCCTACGAGGGCGAATGGCACCTTCCTCAAGTACAAGTTGTCTCCGTCTATGTGGATCAGTTGGAGCGCCAGGCCGATGCTGCGCCCTCGCCCTACCAGCTTGCGATGGCGGGAACCAAAGTTGCGCCTTCCAGTTCATCCAAAGGAATAGCGGGCGGCCTGGGCCGGGACCGCAGCGTGAAGGCGCAGCCTGCGCCAGAGAAACCTGAGCCCTCTGAGAAACCGGAACCCACGGCCGATTTGAGCAGAGCCCGCGCGCAGCAGTTCGGCTTCCGTCTGTGCAGCAACATTCCGGAGGCATTGCGCTGTGGCGGCGACCGCATCGCCGTCGACGCCGTGCTGACGATCGTCGAGCAGGATGACTACCCGACCAACGACAAGGGGCAGATTCTGCTGCCCGGCTACGATTTCTTTGAGCAGTGCGTCCAGGTCTTCGAAGACGAGGGACGCGCAGTTCCCTACTTCAACCATAAGCAGCTCTCCTTCAGCTTCGAGCAGGCGCAAACCATGGTGAAGACCGCCAACCGCCTGCGATT
>DASRRN010000513.1:0-4311 GCA_035695685.1 Acidobacteriaceae bacterium
ATTCCTCCACGGCAGCGATTGAATTCGCCACCGTATATCGGCACAACACAGAACTCGCGCCGCAAGCTCGGGAACAATTGGCGGCGATCTACGAAGCGGGCGAACCGAAGGCGCAAACCACCTTCGAAGATTTTGTCAGCAGCCTGCAGAATCGAACGGCCCAAGCCTTGCCGTCACCACCGGCGGAGGCTCAGATTTCCGCAAACAAATTGCCTGCATACGCCGGCTCCGCAGCATGCGGACGATGCCACGTGGACATTTTCCGTCAGTGGGCGCAGAGCGGCATGTCGAAAATGCTGCGCCCATATCTAGCGCAAAATACTATCGGAGACTTCGAGAAAAAGAATGAGTTCTTCGAAGGTGAAGATATCGTGTACCGCAATGGCAAGGTTCAAATCACACCTCATGCGGATCCCACGCTCTTCGCGCGCATGGTCATTCGAGGCGGCCGCCACTACTTCGACATCAAGCAGTCAGACGGACGCTGGCATTCCTATCCAGTCGACTACACCATCGGCTCGAAATGGCAGCAGGCCTACGCCACCAAATTACCGAACGGAGAAATCCATGTTTTGCCTATCCAGTACAGCGCCGTCGAAAAGAAGTGGCTGAACTACTGGAAGGTCATCGACGCGGCGGGCAGCGAACGTGCCGATCCCGCTCAATGGGAGAGACTCGACGGCTCCACCAGCTATGAGTTAAATTGCGCCGTCTGCCATACCAGCCAACTACGCAACACACTAGGCAAGGGCCTCAGTCCGGATAATGTTGTTTTTCGCGAACCTGGCATCGGTTGCGAAATGTGCCACGGTCCTTCAGCCAGCCACGTTGAAGCGATGGCGAATGGTAAGTTCTATCCGAAGAAACCTCTCGATCCTCCGGTCGATTTCAGCCGGATAACGAATCGCGAATTTGTAACCATCTGCGCCCAATGTCACATGCAATCCAATGAGCACCGAGGCAGCCCCAAGGGCGAATTGAACTACTCAAGCACCGGCACCTTCTTTCTCAAGAACGCCGCTCTGCCTTTAGGCGAGTTTACCCGTGGTGCGTTCTACAAAGATGGGCGCTTCACCCAGGCCACCTTCATGGTCGAAGCGCTGGAACGTTCTCAATGCTTTCGCAGAGGTCGGGCCAGTTGCGGCACCTGCCACGATCCACATGGGCACGACGAATCATCGAACCTGACCTCGCTCAAATTCAAAGACCAGCCCGACCTGATGTGCACCGGTTGCCACACGCAATTCCAGGACAAGACCCAGGCCGCGGCTCACACTCATCATTCGAGCGCCAGCGAGGCGAGCCGCTGTGTCTCCTGCCATATGCCTCGCATTGTGGATGGCATGCTGTTGCGTGTGCGATCGCACCAGATTGACGATATCCCCAATGCCGAGATGACAATGCGTTTCGGTCAGCAAGAGAGCCCAAATGCCTGCTTGCTCTGCCACTCCGAGAAGACTCCGCAGTGGGTTCAGGGCCAACTGCGTTCCTGGAAAACCAACCCATAGAAAGGGGAACCGGCGTGGATGCTTTAGTAATCAATTGACAGTGTCAATTCGTGGCACTGATAATCGGATGTTTATCAATTCAACCCTGTTTGGCCGGAGATTCATGTCTTTGTTTATGCATCAAGGCTGGCGATGGAACTCACTGCTGGCCGGTCTGCTAATAGTCTTCTCTGTTACTGTGCCCTGCAGCACGAACGCCCAGACACAGCCGGCTCCTCCCATATACGGCGGCAACCCGCAGTCTCAGGAGTCTGGCTCTGCGACCGGCGGTGTGTTCGCGCCTGTCCTCGACTCAGAAAAAAGGCCCATCACCGCAGGCGGCTTTGTGAAGACGGGGCCAATCATTTTTCAGGATGTCTCCAAAAAATCCGGCTTGACGGTTTGGCGCCACAAGATGGGAAACCCCGAAAAAAATTCCATCCTCGAAACCACCGGCTCTGGCGTCGCATTGCTGGACTATGACCATGATGGTTGGATCGATATTTATCTGGTGAACGGCTCCACCTATGAAGCATTAGACGGCAAAGCCGAGCCCCCGCATGCCGCCCTCTTCCACAACAATCATGACGGAACCTTTACCGATGTTGCTGCCAAAGCTGGGGTCACGAATGGCCGCTGGGGCTATGGGGTCGCCGTCGGAGATTATGACAACGACGGTTGGCCAGACCTGTACGTGAGCAACTTCGGTAAGAACCGCCTCTTTCACAACAATCATGACGGCACCTTCACCGACGTTGCAGAGCAAGCCGGAGTGACCCTCGGCAACTGGTCAACTGGCGCGAGCTTTGGTGACTATGACGGTGACGGTCATCTGGATCTCTTCGTCCCCGGATATGTGCACTACGATGTAAAAAACCCTCCACCCTCCGGCGGCGGTGATGCAGCCCATTCGTTCTGCCAATATCGCGGAGCAACAGTATTCTGCGGTCCTAGGGGTCTGCAAGGGGAGCCTGATCATCTGTTTCATAACAACGGCGACGGGACTTTCACCGATGTAAGCGTAGAGGCCGGGGTTAGCGATCCACGCCACTATTTCGGCTTTTCGTCGACCTTCGTCGATATCAACAACGACGGCAAGGTCGACCTTATCGTTGCCGATGACTCGACGCCCAATTATCTCTACATCAATAAAGGCAACGGCAAGTTCCAGGATGCAAGCTTCTTCTCTGGTTTCGCCCTGAACCAGGAGGCCCGCGAAACCGCCTCCATGGGGTTGGCCGTGGGCGACTATCTGAATAATGGTCTGGTCGATCTTTACACCACGACCTTCTCCGACGATTACAAAACACTCTTCCGCAACGAAGGAGGCGGCAACTTTTCTGAAATCACCGAGCAAATGGGAATCGCCCAGGTGACCTATCCGTTCCTCAGTTGGGGCACTGAATTCATCGACTACGACAATGATGGATGGAAGGACATTATGTCGGTCAGCGGCCACGTCTACCCGCAAGTCGACAAACATCCTTTCGATTGGGGCATGACCTTCGCTGAGCGTCCCCTCCTGTTCCATAATCTCGACAAGGGGAAACGCTTCGAGCTTGTACCCGCCGTGGAGGGTACCGGGCTTGCCGATGTCATCCCAGGACGCGGGGCCGCTTTCGGTGATCTGTTTAACGACGGCAAGATCGACGTCGTCATCAACTGCATCGACCATACGCCCGTGCTGCTGCGCAATGTAAATGCCGATAAGAACCATTGGGTAGGGATTGCGCTTATCGGCGGAGCGAAGAGTCCTCGTGATGCCGTGGGGGCCACTGTCTACCTGACCGCGGGCGGCATTCGGCAGCGCGGCGACGTGATGAGCGGCGGCAGCTATGAATCATCGAATGACCAGCGCCTTCATTTCGGGCTGGGGCAGGCGGCAAGCGTGGAATCGGTCGAGATCCATTGGCCGAGCGGCTCTGTGGAGCATGTCAAACTCCCCAGCGTCGATCGGTTCTTCATGATTGAAGAGGGTAAAGGAGTAGTACCGAGCGTCTACGACGCTATGGCGAACAACTCGCCATCGGTGCACAAATGACCAGTCTCAGGAGGAATAGTAAGTGAAGACCATATTCCTGCGCGGGCTTCTGACCCTATCTATCTTCGCCGCAGCCCTATGCCTGTTTAAGGGGACGATCGAGGCCGCCTCCAACCAGGACCAGGCACGCAAGGAATACGCCGATAAGGTTCGTGCTACCTACAACAACCGGTTCGGCGCAGACAGTCCTTCTCTGCCCGGCAATGCTTCCATGGTGGGAGACGACTTTATTCAGCCCGGGGCCTTCCCCAACGCTAAGTATTGTGCCCATTGTCATCAGGAGGCGTACCACCAGTGGCGACAGGCTCTCCACTCGAATTCCTTTCGCACACCGTTTTATCGCACCAGCGTGAACATCCTTATCCGGACGAAAGGCATTGAGTTCTCACGGCACTGCGATAGCTGCCACAATCCGATCGCCGTATTGTCGGGCGGCTTAACCCAGGATTCGCAGGTGGATCGGGCCTTTGATAAAGATGGCCTCACCTGCACCACCTGTCATTCCATTCAGAGTCTGAAGTCAACCAGTGGCAATGGCGGCTTTGTGATGGGAATTCCCGCAGTGATGGTCGATGAAAAAGGAAAACGGATTCCCGGCGAAGTCCCCTACGACGAGATCATGAAGTACCCGAAGCGCCACTCGATGGCCGTCATGAAGAGCATTTACCGGACTCCCGAGTTCTGTGCAGCGTGCCATAAGGCGAATCTCCCGGACACGCTGAACGACTATAAGTTCGTTCGCGCGTTCACCACCTATGACGAGTGGCAGCAGTCCAAGTTTTC
>DASRRN010000514.1:0-1549 GCA_035695685.1 Acidobacteriaceae bacterium
CTCGATGGTGATTGGGACCATGAAGTTCTGCGCTTGGTTCTTTCTCTTTAACTTTACTGTCTTCCTGGCTGCGCAGACACCTGCGCGCAGGCCGCCGCCGTTGCACGCCCTTTCTTCCTTTGCTACGGATCAACCGGATCAGCTCGCGATCCGCAATGACATCATGGCAGCCAAGCCCTTTAGCGTGATCGGGCCCCGAGGCGCCATCCTCGGCCAGCAGGATGGAACGTTCGAAGCCTGGATTTTCCCTTGGAAAATCTTGAGCCACATGCGCATTGTGGCGGAGATGAAAGACTACGCCGTGCCCATCGACGTGAATGAGCAGGCGGCCTCCATCGACGTTCAACCGGGCCACACCACCATCACTTTTTCGCACGCAAACTTCACTATCCGCGAGATCCTCTTTGCGCCACAGAAGGCGCCCGATGGTGCGGGCGCCCTTGCCTATTACCAGATCCAGGCGGTGCGGCCGATGACATTGACCTTCAGCTTTACCCCGGAGATGCTACGCGTGTGGCCGGCTCTCTCCGACGACCGTCCATCACCGGAATGGGTGAAGCAGGGGCAATCGGGCTTTTATGTCCTGCACTTGAATTTTCCCGATCATGCTGCGGCGCTGGCGATGCCTACGGCTCAGTACGGGATCTTGGCGCCTTACCAGGAGCGCCCCAAAAACTATCCACTACAGTTTGTGATTCATTTCGATCCTGCCACTGATCGCGATAAGTTATATCCACTGTTGATGACCACCGCGGAAACCCAGGCGACGGCCACCACACCTGCGTTGGCGGGACGGCTGCAGGCGCTCAACGACGACTTTCATGAGCTCTACAACGATACGCAACATCACTTTCAAAAATTCTGCACTGAACGTATGAGCATTGAGACACCGGACGAAAAGCTTAACCAGGCGTTTGCCTGGGCAGAAGTGGCGATCGACCAGCTCCGTGTGCAGACGACTCCTTCGCATGACGAGACTGCCTTGGTCGCGGGCTTTTATACCTCGGGCGATTCCGCGAGGCCGGGTTTCGGCTGGTATTTCGGCCGTGATGCGCTGTGGACGCTCTACGCCGTGAACAGCTATGGCGATTTCCAGCTGACACGGGATGAGCTGAATTTCCTGATCAAACGACAAAGTCCCGAAGGCAAAATTATTCATGAGTGGGCGCAGACTGCCGACTTGGTCGATTGGAGGAGTCTGCCTTATGCCTATGCGTCGGCCGATGCCAATCCGCTTCTGCTCATGGCTAGCGAAGACTACCTCAAAATAAGTGGAGACACCCAGTTCATCCTCGCCAACTGGGGGGCGCTCGAAAAGACATGGAAGTTCGAGACCTCTCACGATTCCGACGGTGATGGAATTTACGAAAACACAGAAGGTTCCGGATGGGTGGAATCCTGGCCGCCGGGCATGCCTCACCAGGAAATCTATCTGGCAGCGCTCGATCAGCAGGCGAGTACCGCGATGGCTGCCTTGGCGCGTGCCACGGGGCATAGCGAGATCGCTCAGCAGGCCGAGACCAGGGCTGCAAAGATCGGCGCCACTATC
>DASRRN010000515.1:0-3175 GCA_035695685.1 Acidobacteriaceae bacterium
CCCGAGTAACCTGTGGCCTAGTACTCCCGTGCGGAAAAAAGCATCTCGCCACTTACATCAAACCCCGAAAGGCTCTATCTCTTAGAGCAGACGATATCGGCAGGCGACGGCTTCTCACGCAACCGCGCCCTGGCCGGCAGTTGCCGGTAGTTTCGGCCTTCCGCGTGAGCGAAGGATAGCTTCACTGCTGTCCGGTGCCTCACCCTATCCCTGTCTCAAAATCACCAACATCAGCAATGAGTGGCCTACCGCGGCTCTCAACCCCCTTTGTGTCACGAAGAGAGCAGCAAACAAATCCAACCCAATCACCAGCAAACCAAGGAACGAGACGACCTATGCCCAAAAATACTGCCTGCGATCCCATCACCGATCAGGAAATGGCCTTTGCTCACCTAATCCTCTCCGGAACCATGAATGACCGCCGCGCTGCCGAAGCGGTCGGCCTCAATCCCGACACCGCCGCCTATACCAAAGCCAAGCCCCGCGTCCGTGCCTACATGATCGAGCACCGCGCCGCCGTCAGCGAAAGGCTGGTGGACCAGGAAACGGACAGGCTGCGCCAGCTGAACCTTGGTCGCGACCAGATCCTGGCCCGGCTCTGGGAACTGGCCACTCTTAGCCACGAAGTGACCAGAGGCAGCATCGCCGGCCAGATCAAGGCTCTTTCCATGATCGTAGCCATCGAAGGACTCATTCCCGACCGCCGCCCCTCCCCGTCTGGGACGCAACCCGCAGCCCCGCCCGTCAAGGCACAAATCTACGAATCTGCGTGGCTCCGCAAACAGCAGCATCAAGCCGCAGCCGAGGAGCCAGGCGATCCCGTTGCCGCCATGGAAGCCCAACCGGTCGCGCCCCAGGTCCCCCACCCGGTGCCTGCACCGGAGCCTACACCCGAGCCAGCCCCCAAACCGGCTAACGACACGTCGTCCCCCAACCTCGACTGGAACCAGCCCAGCCCTGTCAATCCCTTCATCAACCCCGTAGGCATGAACTGGGTTCCCGAAGCAACCGGCCACATCTTCGATGCCGTTCTGGACAAAGCCAGTTCCCTCAGGCTGTCCTTTTCCCCAGATAAACGCTTCTCTGGGCGGCGCCGCGGAAGTCGATAAAAAGCCAAATTTTATCGAATTTTACAAAATATCCCGCTCCCTCGACTCGAGTGGCGCGGCGTCAGCCGGACGGAAGATCGGTCTACATCGTCGATAACGCGACCGGGGCAAGTGCTCCCTCGGCCTGGGAAAAACGACGCAAAGGAGAGTAAGGCGCACACGCCGCCGTTATACCCAGTCTGTGTGCCCATGCATTGGTATCAGGGGACAACCTGCAGCGAACGGACGTTCGGATGCCGCCACTACCGGGTCCTACGAAAGGAAAAAGAAGAAAGCGAGCAGCGCTCGCAAAAGCCGCCTAGCGGCCTCCCATATCGTCAGTTCGGTCTAACAGCGATCCATCGGCCGGTCCTGGCTTTTTTGGGGACTGCGCACGGGGGCTTCGCCTCCCGCAGTCACTCCAACAAGCGTTCGCCGTAACAGAGACTACAGAGCTAGTTAATGGGCGCGCTTCCGCCCTTGCAAATATTTGCAGGCGTACTATGGCCACAGCAACCTCGTGGGTTACGCATCCCATAGGCAAGGAGTGTGATGAAGTGACCATCGCATCCACAGTTCTCTTTGGCGGCAGATGGAAAATAGGAATGCTGCTTGATTCGTTGTTAGCTGTGCCGATCCTGCTCACGGGGCTGGCTGTCCAAGCGCAATCCAACAGCTTTAAAGCCGCATACGATGCTAACCAGGTATTCATGTTGAGGGATGCCATCGAGCATTCGCGAACCCCGCTCTTTTACAGAGCGGCTGTCGAAGCATCTTTGAACCATGTGAAAGCTGCCGAGAAGGATCTCCGTACCGTGATCCGAAAAGACCCACATTCCAATGATGCCTACGAGGCCCATGATCTTCTTGCAAATATGTACTTCCGGAACGCCATGTATCATGACGGGTTCAATGAGATTGTGGCGGCTTTGCATGAGCGCCCCAATGCTTCAGAACCCAAGAGCATGCTTTCCATACTTACCGCTCTGAATGGAATGCCGAAGACGACCAACATAGAGTCGAAACCAAGCAGTCTCCAAATCGAACCCGGCAGCACCTTCGTGCCCTTGAAAATAAACAACATGGACGCCGAATTCTTTTTCGATACAGGTAGCCCGATCTCGGTGATCGGCGGGTCGGAAGCCAGGGAACTCGGACTTGTGGACAAAGGTGTAGGAGGCAAGATTGGGGACGCAAGTGGTCAGGGGGTTAATATACGTATCACCCTTGTGGCGGACCTCCGTATAGGGGGCCTTCTCCTTCAGAATGTCCCCTTCATCGTAGTTGCCGACACAGGTGAACCCTGGAACGCCCTCCCGCGGAGCAGGCACGGAATCATTGGCCTTCCGCTCTTAATTGCAATGCACACGTTCCGGTGGACGCAAACAGGCAAGTTCGAGTTCGGCTTTCCCGCGCAGGCCCTCAATGTGGGCGCGTGCAACATGCTGTTCCACAATTCCAATCCGGTCATCAACGTACTTGTCGAAGGGAAAAACCTGGATTTTACGCTAGATACAGGTGCTGTCGATACTGATCTCAATCCGGAGTTCGCGAGGTCTCTTCCATCCTTGATGAAGACCGGAATGGCTGAGAACAGGTCGATTGAAGGATTGGGTGGAAACACCAACAGCCCTTCGATTCTTCTACCCTCCGTTCTTCTCGGAATTGGTGCTAGGAACGTCTTCCTCAGACCGGGGCATGTCTTCACCGAACATGGAAACGGGACGTGGGCCGCAGGCAATCTTGGCATGGATCTTCTCAAGCAGGCACACTCTTTCACGGTTGATTTCGGGGCCATGACTTTACGCCTGCAGTGACCGCATTCCTGCTCGGTCTCTCGCAGCGGGCCCAAGCCTCCGGAAAAGCAGCTTCCTGCACCTTTGCCCCACCGCAGATTGACACCGCAAAAAGCGCCTCGCGTCATCAATATCGAACGCGAGTTCCTCAAACGGGATTTTCAGTAACTTCGTCTGTTTACAAGGAGATCGCCGGGGAAGTTACTGAAAAAACTTTTCGGTACCGTCTTTGCTCTCGCTATTACTCAGTTGAAGTCGAAAGCTGGATGCTTCAGGCGCAGGTCTGGCGAA
>DASRRN010000516.1:0-19115 GCA_035695685.1 Acidobacteriaceae bacterium
AGCAACACACGCGAAAGCAGATTGGCAAAGATTACACCGACGAATCCCGCGAGCAGCCCGAGCACAATGAACTCCACACTGAAAACGGCGACGATGTGGTTTCGCTTCGCGCCCAGGGTCTTGAGCACCACCACCTCGCGCAACCGGCGGAATTGCGTGCTGGCAATGCTCGAGGCCAGAATCACGGCGCCGGCAAGAATAGAAAATCCAGCCAGGAAGCGGACCACAATCGTAATCTGCTGCACCACTCCCTGGATGGTCTCGATCACGTCGGCAATGTTGATCACCGTCACCGTGGGATAGGCGTTAAAGAGCGCCCGCTGCACCGCGCCCACCTGTCGCGGGTCCACATGCGCCGCGCCATACCACACCACCGGCAACCCCGCGAGCGCCCGCGGGGTGAGGATGAATTCACTGCGCGAGTACACATGCTGGCCATTGTGGCGTATGACCGCAATCACATTGGCTTGAATGGTTTTTCCATTCGATGTGAACACGATATGGGAACCGAGATGCAAGTGCAGCCGCTGCGCAATATGCTCGCTCACGACGAGTGATTGACCATCGTCCCGGTCTCACCACGTTCCCTGCGCCATCGTGGATCCGACAGGCAGGCCTGCCGACCAGGTGAGCGATACCGTCTGGAGCAGGCGCTTGGGGTAATTCTTCAGCTTGAGTCCTTCGGCTGCGGTGCCATCCACCGAAATAATCCTTCCCGCCACTGAGGGAAGCGTCTCTACATCTCCCTCAACCGCCGGTTGCTGCGCCAACAGCTTCTTGACGCCGTCCAGTTCCCTGCTACTGATATCGACCAGGAAAATATTCGGCAGGTTAGGACCCGCTGTCAGTTTCATTTCCCCAATCACACCATGCTGCATTAGAAAGACGGTCAGAATAAGCATCACGCCCATGCCCAGGGCTGCAAGCACTGCCGCGGATTGATTCCCCGGCCGATACAGATTAGCCAAGCCATGGCGAACAGCGGACTGCAAATGGATCCGGGTGCGGGACAGAAATGCACGCAGCAAGCGCAGAGTGAGCGCCGATACTCCGAGGATGACCACCAATAGCGCGCACAAGGCCCCCGCGAACCATCGTCCCACTACTACCGAATCGGACAGCGCGGCCGCAATGGCGCCCAGACCCAACAGGATAACGATGGCGATGATCCATTGCGCCTTGCTGTGGCGCAGGCGCGTCCACCAACTCTGCTGCGCACTTGGTTCTTCCACCATCCTACGGAGGACCAGGTTAGGACGGACAGAGCGAATCTGGAGCAACGGTGGCAAACAGAAGAGAACGGTGGTGAGAATGCCGGTACCTAATCCGGCCAGTGCGGAATGCCAGGGAAGACGAAGATCCAGGCGCAGGGGCAAGAACTTCCCCAGCAAGCTAGGAAAAATCCACTCCACTCCAAGCCCCATGCATACGCCGATCAATCCGCCGACTAATCCTAGTAGCACCGTCTGAAAAAGATAAATGCGCAAAATATCGGAGGATCGCGCTCCGATCGATTTCATGATGGCGAGCACCTCGATCCGTTGCTGCAAATGCGCGCGCATGGCCATCGCCACCCCGATGGCGCCCAATACCATGGCCACCAGGCAAATCAGGCTGAGCAGGCCGGTCGAACGCTTGAGCCCATCAGTGAGTGCGGGGTTGCTCTCACGGAAGTCAGTAACCTGCGCGTCGGGCAAAACTTGTTCCAAGCGGCTGCGCACGGCAGCGATGTTGTTATTAGCTGGAAGCTTGAAAAGGAAACGCTCCCCGGAGCGGCTGCCCTGCTGCAACAGGCCGCTCTTTTCGAGCGCGCTCTGGGTCATCATCACCCGCGGCCCCAGCCCCATGCCCGAGCTCATACGGTCAGGCTCGCGCACCAGGACCGCCGTGATGCGGAACGTGGAGTCGCCAATCTTCAGGCTCGCGCCCACTTGCGTGTGCAACCGAATAAGCAAGTCTTCTGCGACAACAACTGTCGAATCAGTAAGCACCTGGCGCAGATCTCCTGCCGGTTGCAGATCGACCGTGCCGTAAAACGGGTACCGCTGAGGATCGACTGCTTTGAGGGAAACCAGCAGCGGGACCGGATCGCCAGGGGATGAGACCATGGAAACCGTATCCGTCACCTGGGTCCGCTGAATGCCGTGCGAACCCATCACGTTCAGCTGCTGCTCTTCTTCCTGGGTCGGCTGGCGAAACATGCGCGCAGAGAGATCTGCGGCCATGATGGTTCTCGCCTCACCCAGCAGGGTCTTTTGAAACGAATCACTGAAGCCGCGCACACCAGTCAGTGCGGCAACACCGATGGCGACGGAAATAATCACAAACAAGAACTTGGCCCGTGAAGCCTGCAGTTCGCGCCACGCGATTTTCGCAGCGGAAGCCCAGGTCAGCGAGGGTTTTTGATCGGTTCTCATATCAGGCGGCCCCCTGCATCGTGTCTTCCACGATCATGCCGTCGCGCAGAACTACACGGCGATCGGCATGGCAGGAGACTTGCGCATCATGGGTCACCAACACCAGGGTTGCGCCGCTGCTCCGGTTCCTTTGGAGAAGCAGATCAAGCACGTGCGCGCCATTCTCGGAATCGAGATTGCCGGTGGGTTCGTCGGCAAAAATGATGGGAGGTTGCAAAACGAAAGCGCGGGCCAGAGCCACGCGCTGCTGCTCACCCCCGGAAAGCTGAACCGGGTAGTGATGCAGACGATCTGCGAGACCAACGCTGCGCAGCAACGCGGATGCCGTGGCGCGGCCGTCTCCGCCACCGTTTAGTTCATGAGGCAACAACACGTTTTCCAATGCGGTCAGTGTCGGTATCAATTGAAACGATTGAAATACGAAGCCCAGCTTTCGGCCGCGCACTTCTGCCAGCTTGTCCTCCGGCAGATGGCTGATCTCGGTACCATCGATGAAGACGCTACCCTCTGTGGGTAAATCCAGACCCGCTAAAAGCCCCAACAGTGTGCTCTTGCCGCTTCCCGACGCACCCATGATGGCGACGAATTGCCCGGCCGGAATGGATAGATCGATGCATTTCAGTATCTCGATCGTCCGGTTGCCATTCCGAATCGATTTTTTCAGTCCACGAACTTCAATCATTCAACCGCCCCGTTCTCACTAAGAACACCACTCCTGGGTAACCAGGTGCGGGAAATGTTCAGCCCGCGCCCTGCGAAAAAGAAACGTACCTCAGGGGCTAAAGCCCAATTCTCTTTCCATCCTGAGCGGCACGACTAAAGTCGTGCCCTGATACAAAGCATGAGCGCGGTGACTTTGGATTGGGCACTCTAAAGGCCTCATCCACCATGCTTTACGGCCCGACTAAACAGGCTGCCGAAAAAGGTCGAACAGGAAGCGAAACCCGTCCCCTCAGCGGCTAAAGCCGAACAGATTTGCAATCTTTTACGGACGGCCTGAAGGCCGTCCCCTTCAAAGAATTCGGTTTTTCCGCAGCCTGTAAAGCCCAATTCTCTTTCCATCCTTTACGGCCCGACTAAAGTCGTGCCCTGATACAAAGCATCAGCGCGGTGACTTGGATTGGGCACTCTAAAGCCCTCATCCACCAACACCGGTGTGGCACGGCTGAAGCCGTGCCCTTCGTGCAGAGCCTCTTTCCCCAGCCGGTCAGCATGTAAACCCTGGGAGGATGCCCCAGGACTACGTTCTCAGCCGTCCCTGCGGGACCCGCGGCAGGCCGGGGCAGGCTGAGTTTGAAATGTGGCTTCTCATGCGGATTCTTTAGGCATTTCGGTATATTCCGCATTTCGCTTGTGCAGCAGATCATCCCATTTCCGCATTTCGCAAAAGCCAAGAGATATCGGGCGCAAAACCCTGGATGCTTTAGAGTGGGCTTGTGACCTCCCGACGCCTCGCCGGCCTCCTGTTCGCCGTTTCCCTGCTTACCGCTTGCCGGTCCAAGCCTCCTGAAACTGAGACCCCGCAAGCGGTGGCTCCTCAACCTGCTGCATCGGATGCTGCTACCCCAGCCGGCGATATAACGGCGGTGCCTGACGGGCGCCCGGTGATCGTAGCCTTTGGCGACAGCCTCACCGCCGGTTTCGGAGCGGACCCAGGCGACAGTTATCCCGACTACCTGGAGACGGACTTGAACGCGATGGGTTATCACTACCAGGTGATCAATCAGGGAGTCAGTGGAAACACCACCAAGGACGGAGTCGACCGGCTGCAGGACGTATTGCGTCTGAAGCCGGCTCTGGTGATCGTTGCCTTTGGCGGAAACGATGGCCTGCGCGGGCTGCCCATTGCCAGTACGCGTAAGAATCTCGATCGAATCGTGTCGACGCTGCTTGATTCGAGAGCCAAAGTGGTACTCGGCGGCATCACCCTGCCACCCAACTACGGCCCCGATTACATCCGGCAGTTCAACCAGACCTACGCGCTGCTGGCGGCCAAGTATCACCTGCCCATGTTGCCGTTCCTGCTCAAAAACGTGTACGGAGTCGCCGGCGGAATGCAAGCCGATGGCATTCACGCTACAGACCAGGGAAACGCTCAGGTGGCAAAAAACCTGCTCCCTCTGATCAAACCGCTGCTGAAGAAATGAAAGCATCAACCCAGAACCACGATGGGTTGAAAGAGCGTACCGGCCACGCGGCGGACGATCGCAACCAGATCGCGCTGACCGGCGAAAACCTTGGCCAGCGGAGCAGTAGAGAACTCGGGAAGATTCACTGCGTTGCCATTTCGCAGCCGGCCGGCAATCCAAAGGTCAGCCGTGGTGGCGGGTAGTTCAGGGAGCAGGGTCCTGGGGTGAGGCAAACTCTGCTCCAGGATTCCGGCGGCTGACTGGTCCGCCAGTTCCTCCAGCGTGAGGGCCTGGTCCAGGGTAAAGGGCCCGGCGGCAATCCGGCGCAGGCGAGCCAGATGGGCTCCGCAGCCCAACGCTTTCCCCATATCATGCGCCACCGAACGCACGTATCCTCCTGACGAAATGCGGATCTTGAACTCTGCATACTCACCCTGACGCTCGCTGACAACGAACTCCTCGATCACCAGCGACACCGGTTTCAACACCACGCTCTCTCCCCGGCGCGCAGACTTGTAGGCGGGCTTGCCATCTATCTTCTTGGCTGAGAAGGGTGGCGGGGTCTGCTCCACCTGGCCTCGAAAGAGTGCGGCGGCAGCCTGGATTTCCTGGTTCGAAGGTAAAGGGACGCCCATCGCGGCCGGGGCCACCGGAACTCCGTCGGCGTCGTAAGTATCGGTGGCAAACCCAAACCGGATCGCTCCGGTATAGGTCTTGGGCAGCGGCCCAAAGAATTGCGCCAGACGGGTGTACTTCCCCAGCAAAACGGGCAAGACGCCGGTCGCCAAAGGATCAAGCGTACCCAGGTGACCAATCATGGACTCATCGGTAGCGCGACGCAGGCTGGACACGACATCGTGAGACGTCATCCCGCTCGGCTTGTCGATCACCAGGAGCCCATTCACATTCTCTACTATAGAGACTCCGAATGGACTCTGCCCTCCGCAGCCCAACCTACAGGCTGTTCTGTGGGCGGCATTGGACCAGGGAGAGGAACTCAGAGCGCGTGTTCTGCTGATGGAAGACTCCCTGCATGGCAGAGGTCACGGTCGAAGAGTGCTGCTTCTCCACCCCACGCATCATCATGCAAAGATGACGGGCCTCGATCACTACCCCCACACCCTGGGGGTCGATCGCGTCCTGAATGGCGTCGGCAATCTGTCGGGTAAGCCGTTCTTGTACCTGTAGGCGCCGCGCAAAAACCTCAACCAGACGGGGTATCTTGCTCAGCCCGATTACTTTTCCGTTGGGGATGTAAGCTACGTGAACCTTGCCGAAAAAGGGCAGCATATGATGCTCGCAAAGGGAAAAGACTTCGATGTCGCGCACGATCACCATTTCGTCATAGTCGACATCGAAAAGCGCGCCGCGCAGAACCTTCTCCGCATCCTCCTGGTACCCCTTGGTAAAAAAGCTCATCGCCTGTGCGGTGCGTTGAGGCGTTTTCAGAAGGCCGTCCCGTTCTGGGTCTTCGCCCAAGCGCGTGATCAACTCAGTGTAAAGATCCTCGGTGGAATATCCGCCCAACCCCCTGCCGACCGGAGGCTTACGAACGACGACTGGTTGTGCCATGCTTTCCCCTTCCCGCATACTCGAAAAAATTATTCCGCGTCTCTTCCACCCTCACTCGTTCAAGATCAGCGTGAACAAAGTGCTCCGCAAGCAGGTCGTGAATGGCTATACAGAGATTCTCCGTGGTGGGCACCTGGCTGGCGAAGCGCTGATCAAAATTCAGATTCGTGTGGTCAAATCGATCAATCACCGTGTTTTGCATGCAGCTATCCAGGTCGGCCAGGTTGCAAACCATTCCCGTAACAGGATCAACCTGCCCGCCTACCGTTACCTCAATGACGTAGTTATGCCCGTGGCCGTGGGGATTGCTGCACTTTCCGTACACGGCGTGATTCTTTTCTTGGTTGTAAGCCTCGGAATACAGACGATGCGAGGCGCTTATTACATATCGGCGCGATAAGTAAGCTCTCATGCTTCCCCGTAGTAATCAGAGAATAGATCGGGCGTTTCATAAACCCGGACGCGGTGTAGCCGGGCGCCTTCGATTTGATTCTCAAGCCGCTTCCAGATGGCGATGGCGAGGTTCTCGGTGGTCGGAATTACATGCTTGAATTCCGGAACTTCTAGATTTAAATGGCGGTGATCGTACACGTCCACGACCTGGCGATTGATCACCTCTTTCAGCTCCTTCAGGTCGACGACAAAGCCGGAAACCGGGTTTACCTCCCCCTCTACGGTCACTTCCAGGGTGTAGTTATGCCCGTGCCCGTTTCGATTCGCACACTTGCCAAAAAGGCGCACGTTTTCGTCCGCCGACAACCGCTCGGACCAGTAGTAGTGAGAAGAGGAGAATTCGGCCTTTCGGGTGAGCAAAATCATTAGGAAAACCTGGTTGAGATTATATCGGCTTCAACTCTCTACATACGATGCGCTGGCAGCGCTATCTTATTCATTATTTGGAACTTGAGTCCTAACTGGTTTTAAATTCATCGCTTTTGCGTGGAGAATTCATCGCTTTTGCGTGGAGCCTCTTTTTTGCGTGGAGTACGATCGGCCCTTCCATGCCACTTGGCTGCGCACTGTGTGCTGCCACCAGCTCACCACCAGCAAAAGGCAGAACAGGGGCAAAGCAAACACAGAAAGGGCACAGTCGGGCGGGGAAAAATTGGATTTCGCCACCCTGGAGTAAAACCTCCATAACACTCTCAGCCATACCGCTGCCAGAGCGTAACGGGCAATAGGCACGGCAAAGAAGTGCCACACCAGTACCGGCAAACCAATAAGCAGGAGCAGATCGAGCCCCCTCCAGGCTGCCATCATCAAGGGATAGCCAAATAGCCGGGCCAGATTCTTAGTCCAACCCTCAATCATGCCGCCAAAGCTGCGATACATACGCGCGCTGACCGCGTCGGGCGCGTAGCGGAAGCGGATGGGGAATTTTCTGCGCTTGAACAGCAAGGCCAGGTCAACGTCTTCCAAAAGAGAGCCGGCCACTGCCGAGTGGCCGCCGACCTGGAAGTATGCAGCTCGCTGAACCATCATGAATTGCCCATTGGCGGCTGCCACCCGCGACGACGGATCAGAGACCTTTTCCGGTGGATAGGTGAGCGCAAGCTCAGAAAAAATCAGCGGCATCAGCGCGCGCTGCCAAAAGCCCGTGACTATTTGCCGCGGCGAGTAGGAAAGCATTGCCACCTGAGCATGTTGCGCTTCATGGATGGCTCGCTGCAGATTTCCCGCGGCGTGGACGGTGTCCGCATCCGTAAACAGGAGCCATTCTCCCCGCGCCTTTCGAGCCGCGGTCCAGACCGCATTCGCCTTCCCTGTCCAACCCTCCTTGAGGGGCTCAGGATCGAGGACGGTCACGGGAGGCAGCTCGAGCGCGATGGAGCGGGTTACGTCGGTCGAGCCGTCGTCCACCAGCAGCAATTCCCAATCCTCGGCCAAGGCGAAATGGGCTTCCGACTGGGCCAGCAACGACTGGAGGCATGGCCGCAGAACATCGCCCTCATTGCGGGCGGGCACGATGACCGATAGAAGCATCCATCTTCCTTTCCCACATCTCGTCCCAGCAGTTGGTATGCTCCGCCAGTGCGGTGTCACTTTGAAGACACCAAAACCTTTGAAAACATTATAGAAAACGCGAGTAAGCGATCCGGAGGCGCATGTTCTGGAACAGTAATCTGTGCCACAATAGGTCATCAGAGTAAGCATGGGAGCCCACGCTTTCGCACCGTTCCCCCCGCCGTTTCGATGTCCTGGGTTCCTTCTTGAAATAGCAATCCGCCCTTGGTGCGAATCAAACCGAGGCAGAATAGTGACATTTTCTCCAGGCGCTACCGGCGCCACTCCGCCTTCCGCGGAATTTCCTGGCTGTCCACCGCACGAAACCGCAACCCCGCTGGTTTCGGTGGTCATTCCCTGTTACAACTCCGCCCGTTACCTGGCGGAGACTGTGGAGAGTGTGGTGGCACAGACTTACGGGCGCATTGAAATCATTGTGGTGGACGACGGCTCGTCCGATGCGACTTCTGAAATTGCACAGTCCTATCCAGTTCGATACGTCTACCAGACCAACCGGGGCATCTCCGCTGCCCGCAATACCGGAATCGTCCACAGCCAGGGCAAGTATGTTTTGTTTCTGGATCACGACGATCGCCTCTTGCCAAAAGCCGTCGAAGCCGGGGTTAAGGTTCTGGAAGAGAACCCGGAGTGCGCGATTGCCGTGGGTGAGCATAGGTATATAGGGCCTGACGGAACAGCGCTCGGATACTCACACAAGCATGCTGCCGGACGCGATCATTATCAGCAGCTCCTGGTGCATAACTTCATCGAGACACCGTGCTCTGCCTTGCATCGGCGTTCGGGTTTGGAGTTGGCCGGAGGTTTCGACGAGAGTGTGCAGGGTGCCGAGGATTATGAGCTTTATCTTCGGACAGCGCGGCGGAGCCCGTTGATTACGCATGATGCTCCCGTGGCTGAGTACCGGCTTCACGAAGCCAACGCCTCAGGCAATGCAGAGCGGATGTTTGTGGTGAGTCTTGAAGTCTTACGGAAGGAGTTGCCATACCTGCAGGGTGATCCGGAGAAGTTGCGCATGTATCGACGAGGCATCAAATTTATTCAACGCCAGTTCGGACGGCGACTCACCCGCGAGCTCGTCGGCAACAGAAAACCGATGAATCCGGAAAGCCGGCATAAGCTTGACGTTTTGCGCCGCAACTACCTTGCGGGTTTCACAGCAGTCGTGGTCAGCCGCGCTCTACCGGCGAGCCTGATCCATAAGCTAATTGCTGTGCGCATTCATCCTAACGAGCTTGCGCGGTCGGCGGACTCCTGTGAGAGCCTTATCGCCGGGTAGGGTACCGCTCAGGGGCGATTTGTCATTATTATAGAAAGTGTGACCAGGTGGATCAGTCCTTCAGTGATTCTGTTCTCGCTCCTGCTTGCTGCGGGCTGCGATCGAGGCGACCATCCAAAGCAGATCGGAAAGCCGGCTCCGGATTTCACCGTGGCCGATAGCGGCCGCAGTATTCAGCTAAGCAGCTACCGCGGCAAAGTGGTTTTGCTCAATTTTTGGGCGAGTTGGTGCCCTCCGTGTATCGAGGAGATCCCCTACCTCAATCGGCTACAGCAGGAAATGCCGCAGTTGGTCGTGCTGGGCGTGGACATGGGCGAAAATGACGACGCCTACCGGCAGTTTCTTACTGACAATCGGGTCGGCTTCCTTACCATTCGCGATGCACAGCAACATAGCAATGCACTTTACGGCACCTCACGCCCTCCCGAGACGTATGTCATCGATCGCAGCGGCAAGATTCGACGTAAGTTCATCGGACCCCAGGACTGGACCTCGCCGGAGATAGTGAGCTACCTTTCCCATTTGTAGGGTTGGCACGCAACCGCCTCCCGGGGACAAGCGTCCTGGTAGAGGCGCCCCCTGCTTGTTATGATGACCTCATGACGACCAACCTTGATGTTCTGTATCGATACGAGCTGCACCCGACGGAAGCGGCTATGATTGCCTTGGGTAAGGCTCGCGGCGTTTATGGGATTCGCAAGATTGTGCTCAACGAAGAACAGAAAACGATGCGGGTGGAATTCGACTTCACCAGGCTCAACCGGGATGTAGTGACTGAGCTGCTTCGCAGTGCCGGCATCGACATTGTCGAAGAGATCTCACTGGCCGCGCCCGCGGTGCCAAAAGAAGCGCCCGCCGCGACATTGCCGCCCAAATAGGCAGCTGGGTTCCCCTTTCAATCATGTTCCCTGCCTGGGACGAGACCTGCCCTGAACCCTTAAATCGACCGGCGGTAAGCCCCGAGAAGCAGTCGCGGTTGTATCTCTACTCCCCGCAGGTTTACCCGCGCACGGTTCCTCTCCCGGGCCCCACGTAACCGCCTCGCTCCGTTCTCCTGGTTACCCATTCCAGAACCATAATGCGACACCGAAAGCATGCCGATAGGGCTAATTGAGTGTCTGTGCTGGTTTGGCGCAGACGATAAGGCTTACCCAAACCGGGAGGGCTATGAGGCCAGCCTTCATGCAAACCGTAACCATCGAGACGGCCCTGCTTGCGTTGGCTTCTCTTGGCGCGTGGCGATACTGAATGTGCTTGACGTCATCCCGTCATATCGACAATGCCCGGGGTGTAGCGCCCGCGGGGCCGTTATCAAACTGGAGGAGCAGCCGCTACGTGACGGTACTTTTCGTTCTTATCTCCCTCTTACTTGCAGGTGGTGGGGAGAGGAGCCGAGCGCAGACAATCACCGACGAGTACCGAGTCAAGGCAGCCTTTATTTTCCATTTTGCTCAACTTGTGGATTGGCCTCCGGAGGCGCAGCCAGGTACAGACAATTCGCTGTTTCTATGCACGCTTGGAGACGACCCATTTCAGGGGGCGCTGGAGGGCACGGTGGCTGGTAAAGCGATCGGCAATCGGATCATTCGCATTCGGCATCTTGGGGAGCCAAAAGATATGCAGGCGTGCCAGATACTTTTTCTGGGCAAGGCGCAAAGCAAGCGTATTCCCATGCTGGTGACGAATTTGCACAACGCTCCGGTTCTAACCGTGGGAGAGACTGCAGGCTTTCTCGATGCCGGTGGAATGATCGATTTTCTGCTGGAGGAGAACAAGGTCCGCTTCGACATCAATCTAAACGCAGCCGAATCGGCAAGACTCAAAATCGGATCGCGGTTGCTGATCCTGGCTCAACACGTAGTGGGAGAAAGCCATGGCAAGTAAACCCACGACCTTTAGAGATCTTACAATTCGGCGGAAACTTGCCTTGCTCATTCTAACTTCCAGCGTCTTTGCAGTCATCTTGGCTTGCATAGGATTCGCCATCTACGAACGACAAAGATTTCATACGGATATCGCGGACGAGCTAGCGACGTTGGCCGACACACTTGGGGCGAATACCGCTGCCTCTTTGGCGTTCAATGATCAAAAGACCGGACGGGAAATGCTGGCGGCCCTGCGAACCGAACACCATGTGCTGGGCGCGTGCTTGTACGACCTTCATGGACAAATCTTTGCTGAGTATCGCCGAACCGAACTCGGGGCTGAATTCAAGATGCCGTTACCGGCGCCCGATGGGGCCTACTTCGGGTCAAACACCATCACTCTGTTCCGAAGCGTATATCTCGAGAGTGACAAGACCGGGTCTATCGCGATCGTTTCTGACCTGAGCGGAATACGTGCCAGGTTCTGGGAATACACCAAGATTGCCATTTTGGTCCTGTTCATATCAATTCTGGCCACTTATCTGATTTCCGCGCGCCTTCTGCGTATTGTGAGTGACCCAATTGTGCAACTCGCCAAGATCGCCGGGCGGGTTACGGCAGAGGAGAACTACTCGCTTCGGGCAGCCGCTCACAGTAATGATGAAAGCGGAATGCTTGTAAGTTCATTCAACCAGATGCTGGAGCGAATCGAGCAGCGGGATCGGGCGTTACAGAACGCGAAAGACGAACTGGAACAGCGGGTTGAACAGCGCACTGCGGATCTGCAGAAAGAAGTGGCGGATCGCATCCGGGCAGAGCAGCAGATGCGCGCGGCAAAAGATGCCGCAGAAGTGGCTAACCAGGCCAAGGGCGAATTTCTCGCCAACATGAGCCATGAAATCCGGACGCCGCTCAATGGCGTCATCGGCATGACCGACCTGGCGCTTGACACGGAGCTTACCGCCGAGCAACGGGACTGTCTGGAAACCGTAAAGCTATCCGCCGATTCCCTTCTCATCGTCATCAACGACATTCTTGACTACTCCAAGATCGAGGCGGGAAAGATTGAGATGGAAACAATTGACTTCAACCTGCGCAACTGCGCAGAGGAGGCCTTGAAGACGTTCGCCTCGGCTGCGGATGAGAGAGGGCTTGAGCTTCTTTGTGACATCGCTCCCGATGTGCCGGAACTGGTAGCAGGAGATCCAGGACGCCTGCGTCAGATCCTTCTTAACCTGGTGAGTAACGCGATCAAGTTTACCCCTCGTGGTGAGGTAGCGCTGAAGGTGGAGACCGACTCCCAAGACCATGAAAGCAAGGTCATAAAATTCACGGTAGCCGACACCGGCATTGGCATCCCTCAAGAGAAGCAGTTGTCTATCTTCTCTCCCTTCACGCAGGCGGACTCATCAACGACGCGCAAGTATGGGGGAACCGGGCTTGGCTTAACTATTTCTGCGCGCATAGTCGGGATGATGGGCGGAAGAATCTGGTTGGATAGCGAGGTCGGACGTGGCACGCAATTCCATTTCACCGCTCGATTGAAGGTAGGTAGCAATGGAGCTGAAGCGGATGTGCCGGTGCCGCTCGAAAGGTTGAACGGCCTTAGGATCCTGGTAGTCGATGACAATAAAACCAATCGGCAAATTCTGCAGGGATTGTTGACTCGTTGGGGAGCGCAACCAAGGAGCACGGAAAGTGCAAAACAGGCTTTGTCAGATTTGGACTCCGCCCGCAAAGCGGGAGAACCCTACCAGCTGGTTCTAACGGATATGCACATGCCGGATGTGGACGGATTCGGACTGGTCCAGGAAATTCGTCGGAGGCCGGAGATATTGCCGTTAACCGTCGTCATGCTCACCTCCGCCGGACACGCTGGAGATGCGGGACGCTGTCGTGAATTAGGAATTCAATCTTATCTTTATAAGCCCGTCAGGAAACAGGAACTGCTATCGGCAATTTTGCGCGCTCTCGGACACCCGCAGACCGCTTCTCCATCGTTAGCCGCTATGCCTGGTGTGCGACAGGCGCAACCGAAGGGCCTGCATATTCTTCTGGCCGAGGATAACCGCACCAACCAAACCGTTGCCACGCGCATGCTGCAGAAGATGGGGCACTCCTCGGTAGTCGCCAACAACGGCAATGAGGCTCTCTTGCTGTTGACAACGGATCGCTTCGATGTGGTGTTGATGGATATCCAGATGCCGGAGATGGACGGGCTATCGACCACCATGAAAATCCGTGAATGTGAGAGAGAGACTCGAATGCATTTGCCAATCATCGCCATGACAGCTCACGCCATGAAGGGGGATCGCGAGCGTTGTATTGAAGCGGGCATGGATGGATATGTCTCCAAGCCAATCAGCAGCCAGGAACTCGAAGAAGCCCTGGCCGGCGTCCTCCTGGTGCGAGGTGAAACCAAATCTGGCGCCCGCATAGAGCCTAACCATGAACCTAACCATGAAGATGCTGTACCCCCTACTGCGCCTGGCGGAATTGTCTGGAATATGGGCGAGACCCTGGAACGATTGGGTGGCGACGAAAAACTTCTCCATGAAGTTCTGGAGATTTTCCTGGACGACGTACCCAAACACATGGCGAGCTTACGGCGGGCGATTGCCGAAGGAAACGCAGCGGACGTAGAAGGAGCGGCCCATACTCTCAAAGGAGAGTTGGGTTACCTGGGAATATCCGAGGTCTCGCGGAAAGCACGCGAAATGGAGGAGTTCGGTCGAAAGTCAGATCTGCGGCTGGCGGAAAGCCTTTACGCAACATTTGAATCAGAGCTCTCCGAAGTGCTGATCTCGATGCGTAGAACGTTGGGCGCCAAGCCGGACATGGAGATGGTTGCCGGGTGGCCAGGGGCGATCGAATGACCCACACCGGCGAAACCAACGCAGATCTCACTGAGTTCCTGCGGCCAGGCAGTTCCTGCGACCGGGTGCTGGTTGCTGAAGACGACGCGATGTTCCGCAGGATCCTGCAGAGTTGGCTGGAAAACTGGGGGTACCGGGTCACGATCGCTGAAGACGGCGCGAGAGCCTGGGAGATTCTACAGCATCAGCCCCCGCCTCAACTGCTTATTCTCGATTGGATGATGCCGGCGATCAACGGCCTGGAGTTATGTCGCAAAGTTCGCAAACGAAACCAGATTCCCTACCAGTACATACTTCTCGCGACAGCAAAAGACGCAAAGCAGGATCTCGTCCGGGGCCTGGAAGCAGGCGCGGATGACTATCTGACCAAGCCCTTCGATAAGAGTGAATTACAGGCTCGTTTGAGAGCCTGTAATCGAATCCTCACTTTGCAGGATGATCAAATCCGGGCTCATGAGCAACTTCGTTTTCAGGCAACCCACGATACGCTAACGGGTGTCTGGAACCGAGGTGCGATTCTGGAGACGCTACGCCGGGAGCTGGATCGAGCAGCTCGTTCCAAAACTGCCACTGGCCTCTTGATACTCGATATAGATCACTTCAAGAACATCAATGATACCTATGGACATTTGACCGGGGACGCGGTCTTGAAAGAAGTGACACAACGCATAGTCAAGGCGGTGCGAGGTTATGACTCAGTCGGGCGGTACGGTGGAGAAGAGTTCGTGATCGTACTCCCTGGTTGCAGCCGGGAACAAACTGACCACGGCGCCGAGAGGATTCGATCAGCAGTAGATGACGGACCGATCGTCGTGAATGAGTCGAAGGTCTTGGTCACCGTCAGTATCGGCGCGGCGGTGACGGCGGTTGCAAAACACGGCTTGATCTCGGATACGGAAATGCTTGCAGCTGCGGATAGCGCGCTCTACCGGGCTAAGAAGATCGGCCGCAATCGAACCGTCTTATCCGACTTTGCGTTCATTGAAGGTAAGTAACTTACTTACGTTGCGCCGTCGCATACTAAATGTTCACCCACCCAAACAACAGGCAGGCGACATTGACCAGCGCATTCAAAGCGCCCCTTGAAACCGACGCTGTCCGTCCTTTTGAATAAAGATTTGCGTTTAGGCCACGTCGATCCGATATAGTCTCGACGTCGGCGTCGGTAAGTTATAAGGACCGCATACCTATCGCAGTAATTCCGGCGTTCCAGCTGGCGCGCACCCCCCGGCGAGCCGTGAGGGACGGCGGAAAAGTAACCAGATGGTAAGCGCAAGCGAATTTCTAATCAGGTGTACTTTTCGTCCCCCGCAGTCTCTGCTCGCCCAAATGCTGCTGAGTGGGTTTGGCTAAAAAAAGAGCGCCCTATGAGCCAAAAGCGCGTTAAGTGTTTTGGGTGAGGGCGGCAGATGGCGATCTTCAGCCCTCCCTGCCGAACTCCGGTTTCTCATGCAGACTGTGTACCTCTACTCTTCTAGGGCGTGCGATGTAGGGCGTCCATTTTCCTTGAGGCCGGGTTAAATTGCCTCGCCAGCCAAGGGCCGTTAGAATACGTGCACACTCAGCGGACTCAGGGTGGCCGAGGAAAATGCTGCGTGGTATGCGTGGTATGCGTGGTAAGTCCTTCGCGGCCACCCCGAGACCCCCTACCCTTTTCAGACAAAGAGGTTCTGTCATCGTCGTGGCGTCTCTTCGTTGGCCCCGGCCGTTGTTAAATTACGATTTGGGTGGCGGCTAAGTCCTTTGTTTTATCAAGATGATCAAATTTTTAAATTTCCCGCCCCCCAAATTATTTAGGGGGATTGATCGATTGCAGCGCCTGCTTAGTCCCCGTGGATGGTGCGAATTGGTGAGGGGTGCCTCTCATTTTTGACACGTACGTCTCCATTTCCCCCATTCAGCGAGGTATCGCAACGCCCAACAACCGAACCTGGTCGGCAACTGGATTCTCCTGAGAGGGGTTTGGATCTTGAAGCAAGGGGACTCTTGGTTAGACGGTATTACGGTGTACTTCCCTCCGTCCAGGGGCACTAACAAATACAGATGTGGAAAAAGGGTGCCGGAACTACTAAGGCGGCTGTGCCGAGTTCCTCTCGGTTATGACACGAATGGGCCCTGCAATTCCGATTCACGCCTGCATCATTCTGTTCAGGATTGCGTGATGATTCGCAGCCCCTTCCCTTCCGGATCGTTACGCACCTCACAAGGTGCGTTGAAGATCATGGTTGCGCGTGTGTCAGCGGTATACGCGGGCCAATGCGGAAGACCGCTGTGATTGGGGTTTCCTGTGCGGGCAAAACTGACCCAAGCCGTGCTCATCTGTTTGTTTAGAACAAATGCGGCTGGATCGCCGGCACTGTAGTGATCGAGAAGTTCGGCATTGTCAAAAACAAACGGGAGCTCCGCAGCATGGAATGAGCCGGGGCGATCATCCAATACGGGAGTTCTCCAAGAATAAATGTACGCATATGCCGGCGCCGCGGCCAAAGCGGACTTCCGGGACGCCTGCGCAAATGCCGGGATGCGCCAACTGGAAGTCGAAATGGCTGCATATAGTCCAAACGGAGTTGCTTTGGGATAATCCTCCCGGTATGCGGCGATGATTGCCTTGCTGTCCTTGCCATATTCCTCTTGGACCTTCCGATTCATTTCCTCCATCGTCATCGCATTGGCGCCGGGGTGGTCGATTCCGTTGACACTCTCGTTGAGAGTAGTGCCCGTGATCAGAGGAACCTCCGCTGAGATTGCGGGCGCACCTGGATCGAACGGATGAGTAGGAAGCGTGCGACCGTCGACGGTGGGCCCCCAGCCTAGCCTGGTTTCCCATCCATAGCCATAGCGAAGGGAGGGTGGATCGTGAGCCACTTTCTTCATAGCCTCCACGGCTGCCCCCGACAGTCGGTCCGCAGGCACATTCTGCAGTTCCCTAACCTGCGATTCGGATAATCCAAACTCATCCAATAACAACCGAGCTACCCGCTGGGAGAAATCGGGCGAGAGTGCTTTCAGAGTAGGTCCGCTTTCGATGATGGCGCGATGGAATAATCCCTTGGCGGCCGGCATAGCCATGAGTGCGGCGACTTTACAGCCGCCTCCCGATTGACCGAAGATCGTAACATTATTGGGATCGCCGCCAAACATTGCAATGTGAGTGCGGACCCACTCAAGAACGGCTACGATGTCAAGCATCCCGACATTGGCGGACGATGCGAAATCTTCTCCGCCAATCGCTGCGAGATTGAGATACCCATATACGTTCAAACGATGATTGTGATTCACGACAACGACGTCGTGATTGCGCGCCAGGTTTTCGCCGTCAAAGGAGAGGAGATCTTGACTACATCCGTCGACGAATGCTCCTCCGTGCATCCAGACCATGACCGGGCGCTTTCCCGAGCCGTTTATCTCCGGGGTCCAGAGATTGACGCGCAAGCAGTCTTCGCCAGGTATCACGATGGCCGTGCCGCGATGAATCAAGAACTTATATTCGTCGTCGCTAGCCAGGTTTTTGCCATCCATGTTGAAGTGTGCTGAGTCTTGCTGTGGACAGACGCGGCCATATTCCAACGCGTTGCGAATCCCCGTCCAGGGCTCCGGTTTGGCGGGCGGCATAAAGCGACCGCGTCCAGAGGTCGACGCGCCATAGGGGACACCTTTGAAGATGTAAACGCCGTTGCGCTTGTATCCGCGAATCTTCCCCGCACTTGTCTCCACCACTGTAGCGGCGTCAGAGGCAACCACCTTGCTCCTCCCGCAGGATCCAGGCGCATCTTCTCGAGCCGTGTGCGGGGCAGCTTCTGAGACCGCGTGCAACTTCTGGGGCGCGATCATGGAGCCCGCCAATCCTGCCCCTAAGGTTGCCATGCTCCCTAAAAGAGCACGCCGACTGCCGATGGCAGGCTTGGAGTCCTCCTGGGCCGCCCCGGAATAATTGCGTTTCTTTCGCATATGCCGCTTCCTCCTGAAGAAAGGTTTCATGGACTGGATATGTCTGCCACAGTTCGTCCAAAGAACTTCAACTACCCACGGGTCACAACCATCCGCGGAACAAACGGGCGATGCCGCTCTCAGTGGCCCGCTTTCAAAGCGTTCGCCTATGCGAGGCCGGATGACGTGATGATTTCCAGGCCCTTCCCTTCCGGATCGTTACGCACCTCACAAGATGCGTTGAAGATCATGGTTGCGCGTGTGCCGGCGGTATACGCGGGCCAATGCGGCAGGCCGCTATGATTGGGATTTCCAGTGCGCGCAAAATTGACCCAAGCGGCGCTCATCTGTTTGTTTAGAACATATGCGGCGGGATCGCCGGCACTGTAGTGGTCGAGAAGTTCGGCATTGTCGAAGACGAACGGGAGCTCCGCAGCATGGAATGTGCCGGGGCGATTATCCAAAACAGGAGTTCTCCAAGAATAGATGTAAGCGTATGCCGGTGCAGCGGCCAATGCCGCCTTCCTGGCAGCCTGGGCAAAGGCCCGGATACGCCACCGCGAAGTGGCAATCGTTGCATAAAGGACGAACGGCGTTGCCTCTGGATATTCTTTCCGGTAAGCCGCAATAATCGCATCGCTTTGGCTGCCATATTCTTCGCGGACTCGCTGATTCATTTCCTCAACGGTCATGTCATTGGCGTGCGGATGATCGATTCCGTTGACAGTCTCGTTGAGAGTAGTGCCCGTGATCAGAGGAACCTGCGCTGATAGTGCGGGCGCACCGGGATCGAACGGATGAGCAGGAAGCGTGCGACCGTCAACCGTAGGCCCCCACCCAGTCTCTCCAAAGGAGTCGCGAGCCACGCCTTGCGGCATGGTCGCTTTCTTTATTGCTTCCGCAGCTGCGCCCGAAAGTCGATCCACAGGCACATTTTGTAGTTCTCGAACCTGGGATTCGGATAGTCCAAGTTCTTTGAGTACCAATCGAGCTACCTGCTCGGAGTAATCGGGCGAATGCGCTCTTAG
>DASRRN010000517.1:0-5759 GCA_035695685.1 Acidobacteriaceae bacterium
GCATTGATACGGTCAAACAAACTTTGCGCTGCTCGGAATCCAAGCTCGTTCGTCGGCTGACGCACTACCGTTATCCCGGGAGGGACGACCTCAGCCAAATCGAAATCATCAAATGAGATGAGAGCGACATCTTTTAATACATACTTCCTCATAGCCTTGAGGCCGCGCAGAACCCGAATCGAGCATACCCAATTGAGACTAAAGATCGCATCGACCCGGTCAGCTCCGGATAGGAAGCCGGAAAGAACGGCGGGCGTCAGGTCATTCTCATGCTGCACAAGCAGCTCAATTGCTTCCCTGCCCGCACTCCGCATGGCAGCGCGATAACCAGCTACGCGCTCAGCACAGGTAAACAACGAGGGACGAGCGCCGACAACAAGAATCCTGCGGTAACCGTGAGCGAGGAGGTGCTCCGTCGCCTCACGAGCTGCTTTACGATTGGTAACCGTGATGGTATCTACATCCGCGCCGCGAACCGGTTCGTCAAACACGACGATTGGAATCTGATTTGCAATTGGCGATTTGAGATTGCTCCTCGTACTACTCGCTGCAATCAAGATAATGCCGTCAATCTGGCGTCTCGCCATGGCCTGCAGTTCTGACTGCTCGAGACTGGGGTCGCCGCCCGAACTGGCGAGGATAACCACATACCCGCGCGCCCGGGCCAGGTCCTGAACAGCCTGAATAGCCGTCGCCGTGAATGGGTCGGCTAAATTCGGAGCGATCATAGCGATGGCCGCCGATCGCTTCGACTTTAGACCTCGAGCGAGCTCGTTCGGCTGGTAGCCAAGCCGTTCCATCGTTTCGCGGACACGTGCGGCCGTGGCGGGCCGAAGTTCGGGAGAATCATTCAGAGCTCGGGAGGCTGTTTTGAGCGAAACGCCAGCCTCTCTTGCTACGTCGTGCAGAGTTACTGAACCGCTTTTTTTTATCACCTGGCAGTCCTTTGCGGCCGGAAGCTTCCGCTCCATTGCGACGTGGATCTAGGCATGAATTCCGGAGGCCAATGATTCGAGCGTCCGACCATTCGTTTCCGGATAAAACCAAGAAATTAGGAGGAATTGAAAAACCAGAAGAAGCCCCAAACCCCAAAAGACCTTCCCACCCCAATGGCTCGTGAACGCCGGAAATGTTCCCACCACAAAAGCATTGGTGACCCAGTGCACCGTGGTTCCGAGACTCTGCCCGCGAGCGCGTACGGGAAGCGGGAAGATTTCGCTGAGATAGACCCAAATCACCGCGCCTTGGGAGAACCCGAAACAAATGTTGTAGATGGCAATGTCAATGACGACCGCGGATGCCGGCCAGCCCTGGCGGCGAATCACGGGAAGCAAAAACAGACAGATGCTCATGCCGGCGGCTCCAGCGAGGAGAAGCGGCTTGCGCCCGATCTTATCGATGACAAGGATCGCAACGAGGGTAACAAGCAGGCTGAGCGTGCTTAGCGTGATAGCGTCAGCACGCGCATTAAGTTGGCCTGCACCGAGATCCTTGAAGATGTCGAGGACGTAATACAAAAGTGCATTGACCCCGGTGAGCTGGTTAAACGCGGCGATGCTCACAGCCAGGGCGATAGGGCGGAGATATTGACGGGAGAAAAGGGTGGGCCGGCTCAGCTTCTGCATGGCAGTCATCGGGTCAGCCAGAAAAGTCTCCGGACCGCCCGGCGAACGCGGACCAGCGGCGGAACCCATCAGACATAGCTGGCACAACAGTGCGGGAATTGCGCCCGCAGCGAGGGAAAGACGCCAAGCGACCCCGGGATGAGCGTGAAGCGAAAGAAGATAACTCGCCAGAAATGCAGTAACAACTCCGATGCTTATGTTGACCTGAAAGGACCCGACAATGCGCCCGCGCAACTCCGACGGAGCAATTTCCGCGAGGTACATCGGAGCGACGACCGAGATCAGCCCGATAGCGATACCGCACAAGAACCTGCATGCCGCGAACTGAATGAGCCCGGTCGCGGACGCAGCCAGAATGATCGCAAGCATATAAATGAATACTGAAGCGGAAATTGTACTGCGGCGCCCTAGTACATCCGCCAGGAACCCGGCAGTCAGGGAACCAACGATAGTTCCGAGCAAAACAGAGGAGATAGCCAGGCCCAGAGCGGCTGGCGAAAGCCCGAAGCAGGTCCTCACGTCGGGCGCGGCGCCAGCCATCGCGCCGATATCATAGCCAAACAACAGACCGCAAAAGCAACCTGCAAGCGCTGTAAACGTAAACCGCAGGTTCAATTGCTTTTCCCAAACACGTGAGCCAATCAACGGCCCGGAGCTCTCCGCACGAGTCATGGCTGATCGTTCCAGCATACCGGCAATGATCGAGGCGTCAAGTACGGATTCCGACGGGAGTTACGGGCCGTCCTACAGAGGAGCACGACGTTCTGCGCCCCTCTCTGCTCGCAGCAATCAGAAGAGGACTTTCAAGGATAGCTGAATCTGGCGAGGGCTATTTACGGTAGAGTTACCAACGGTCCCATAGCCGGTATAGGCGCCAGCCTGATTTTCCGCAATTCCAGCCACACGCTGGATCGGCGAATTTGGGTTATTGGTGTTAGGACTGTTGAATATAGGCGTGTTGGTCAAGTTGAAGACTTCGGCGCGGAACTGCGCTCGGGCTCTTTCGCTGAACGGGAACTGCTTCTGCAATGCGAACTGCGTCTGCTCCGCCCATGGGTTGCGTACTCCTGTGGTAAGTGGACCCGCGGTGACAGGTGTGTACTCAGGGAAGCTTCCGAAGCAATTCGGGTTGGAGTTATTGAGATAGTTTCCCCAGCTCTTGTGGGCGGGCCGAATGTCGAACGTGCCGCACGTGTACTGATAACCGTTGGGAAAGTTCACGGGCGTACCACTCTGATCGTTGATAATCCAGTCCATCTGCCAGTTATTGACGAAGGCCCCGGCTACGCCGTGGGCATCGCTGGCGATCAGACCGCCAGTGCCGATCGGGAGTTTGTAGATACCGGCGAAGCTGAAGAGGAAAGCACGGTCGCTCGAATCAATCCCATAGTAGGGTCCGGGATCAACAAGCAGGCCGTTATTCAGTAGGCCGGTCGCGCTGATAACCCTGGACCAGGTGAAGGCTGTAGTAAAGCTAAGCCCATTGCTGAGCAGACCGGTTCCGTTGAAGCGCTTTTCTGCTTTGGCAATCAGCGAATCGTAGTTGCTGTAGCCCCACGGAGTATTCCATTCCCACACTTCAGGCCCATACTGGCTATCATACTGCGGATAAGGCGCCATCATTTCCCGGACAGGGACTGTTGGGTGGGATCCGAGATATGCAGTGGAGGGTATCCCCGGATTTCCGTAGAACGGATTGGGCATCATCTGATCCAGATAAGCATGGTTCTGGTTACCTTGAGCAAACTGTGCCTGGGTCAGGTGATTACGCTGGCTGCCCGCACGAAGGTCCTCGGTATGTGCGCCGACAAATTCTAGATCCCAGACAATTCCGGCAGGTGCTTGACCCTGGAAGCCGAAGGAGAACTGATGGGTGTAAGGAATCTTTCGATACCAACTATCTTCCCAGATACCATCACCATTGCCCGACGCTAGCCCCTGAGAGTCGCCTGGAGGAGTTGTGTAGCCATTTGGAAACGGAGTTCCGCTTGTGAAATTCATGGTTGGAGTAAGACCGTCGTCGAGCGAGGTTACATAGCTAGTCGTGGTATCCCAGGTCGATGTGCCGCCAAGTTCGAAGCCAAGGGCACGATACAAGCCCCAGCCGCCGCGCATGACCAGATTCTTGTTCAGAACAAAAGAGGCGCCGAACTTCGGAAGCAGGATGCCCCAGAGGTTCTGATAGGGTGTTCGATCTTTCTGAAACTCCAGCCCTGCAATGATCGGGTTGGCAAAGGATTCGCCATTGGGAAGCGCCACGGAGGGCATGGAACTACTGATGGGATTTTTGCAAGTCAGGCACATACCCGCCTGGAGGCGTCCCCAACGATCCATGGGGGAGGTTTCATTCTCATAACGCAGGCCTATGTTTAGAGCCAGTCTCTGGTTCACTTTCCAGTCGTCTTGAATAAATACGCCGAAAGACTTGTAGGATTCATATGTGGGATCGTTGTACTCAACTCCTCCCGATGCCGGATAGCCCAGCAGGATATCCGCAAGGCTCGATCCATCGTTATTTCTGACCTTTGGATTTTCCTGGGTGAAGGCTGGGCCGAAGGCAAAGGTGCCGTTCGCGTTGCGGATACCGTTGGCTACATCGTGATACCACGATACTTCCACACCATAGTGCAGAGTTGTTGGCCCAAGGACATGCGTGACCGACGGAGCGACATCATAGGTCTCGAAGATGGAAGGGCTGACAATGTTGCCTACAAAATTCGGCAGCGCAACGTCGGCACTGCCATCGCCACTGGCCTGAATTTCTGGCAGATATCGTTTATTTGTGGTCGGCAATTGAGGCATGTGGAGGCCGATGCTGTCGACAGTGGCGTTGCTGACACCCGCTGCTTCAGCACCGTCATAACTCATGTTATATGCACGGTTGTAAGACAACCGTAGATCAGCGAACATGTTTGGAGTGAAAGTGTGGGTTCCGTCGATCACCTGGGTCAGCGATGACTGGTAATAGTTGTAATTATTATTATTTCCGGCGTTCGTTCCTGCCGCTCCGGGAAATCCTGACTGGTTCAGGAATTGATTCCCTGCCCACCAGGCAAACATGCCGTAAACGCGGGTCTTATCGCTGAAGTTGTGATCTATGCGGACGATTGGCTGGTTGTAGTTATTCCGACCCGGCGCATTCACGATGTAATTGTTCGTATATCCCGGGCGGTTTGCCAGAGGTAACAGCTTGAGCAGGTTTACCCCGACGGCACTGATCCGGTTGGCAGGAATAATATTCCCCGCGAACGCCTGGCGCGTGTAGTTCTGACAGGGGTTTTGCCCGGGAACGGCACAGGTCGTCGTCAGAGGATCATAGATGTTGGTCTTGCCGGTGCCTATGAGGTAATTGTTGAGGTTGACGCTGCCATCGCCGCTCGGCAGAAGATCCGGAGTGATGGTGGTGGTTGTTACAGCGTTCGGTGTGGCTTCGCGCCAGCCCTCATAGCTGAAAAAGAAGAATGTGCTCTTACGAAAGCCGATGACCGGACCACCCAGCGTGCCGCCGAACTGATGCTGATTGTGAAAGGGCTTCGCCTGGCCCGCCTGATCGAGTGCATAGGTGTTGGCATCCAAAACCGAGTTCCGCCAGAAATCGTAAACGGTTCCGTGGAACTGGGACGTGCCGCTCTTGAGGATCGTGTTGACCGTGCCGCCATTGGTGCGCCCATACTGCGCATCGTAGGTATTGGTCATGACCTTGAACTCTTCGACAGCGTCGACACTCGGCGAAATGTTCCACGTACCGGAAGCACCGCCATTCTGCTGAGACACCGGCGCGCCGTTCAACGAGAACTGGTTGTAGTTTCCCCATTGTCCATTGATGGAATAGCTGTTGCTTTCATTCAGTTCGCTTGTCGCGTTGCCGGGATTCGGGGACTTGACACCCGGAGTTAGCGATAGCAGCGAATACATCTGGCGTCCGTTGAGTGGAAGGTTCTGGACCTGCACGGGGTCAATGACGGTGCCACCGGAGGCGTCTGTGGTGTTCAACTGTGCTGCCTGGGCGGATACGTTGACCGTCTCGGTATTTACGCCGACATCCAGCACGAAGGGCAGGTTCACCTTTGCGGAAACGTCGATGATGATGCCCTGCTGCTCGGTCCTCTTGAAGCCCGGGGCGGATACCGACAC
>DASRRN010000518.1:0-7057 GCA_035695685.1 Acidobacteriaceae bacterium
CAACTCGGTCACCATGCTCGTGGTGTTGCTCGTGGGAAGGGTCGCTTGCGCCCAGAGAGCACCAGCTTCCCCAAACCAGCCCTGGCAGCCGACCGTCTCCATGCCGGCCCCAGCCCGGTCGGTTCCAGTGGCTGTTCCTGACCCAAGTAAGACATATGATCTTGCGGAACTGGTCAATTTCGCCGAGCAAAACAATCCCGAAACACGCGTGGCATGGGAAAACGCCAAGGCCCGCGCCGCCGAACTGGGTGTCAGCAAGTCAACCTTGTATCCGACCGTTGCGGCAGTTGCGATCGCGCAAACCGTTCGTGCCTATCTCTTGTTTGCGCCGAGTTATATTCGCCAGACATTGGAGTCGTTCGAACCTGCCCTGGAGGTCGATTACACCGTCTTCGACTTCGACAGGCGCTTGGATGAGATTGCTATCAGCAGGAACAATCTGCTTGCCGCCAACCTGCTCTTCAATGACACCCATCGCAAGGTCATCTACCAGGTAATGGCGGCTTACTACCGGGTGCTTAACGCCAAGGGGCAGGAGGACGCGGCGGAAGCTAACCTGAAAAATGCGCAGACCGTGCAACAGGCCGCCGAAGCACGTCTGGGTCTCGGCCTGGCCACGCTGCCCGACGTACTCGAGGCACGCAGCGCTGCTGCGCAGGCAGACTATGATTTGCAGGCCGCGGTTGGAGCCTCTGAGATCGCGCACGGCGATCTAGCTACTGCACTGGGTGTTTCGCCGACCATCCCGTTGCAGGTAGAGAGCATTCAATCCTTGACCATTCCGCAGGATCTGACCAGCACTGTCGAGAACTCCATCGATCGTGCTCTGGCCCAGAGGCCTGATCTGATGCAACGAGTAGCAGAACTGCGCGCGGCCAATGCCGAAGTGAAAGCCGCAAAGACCGCCTACTTACCGACCCTGAGCCTTGGTGGCGCCGTCGGGCTTGACAAAACCTACGGCGAGCAGGATCAGCTCCCCGGCGTTTATTCCCCCAATCAGGAGTCCTGGAATGCGCACTTCAGCCTGACCTGGACCCTGTTTGACGGTTTCGCGCGCGAGAGTCGAGTGGCGCAAGCCAAGGCTGATCAAAAACAGGCCGCTGCCGAAGTTGATGCAATTCGCGATCAGGTGGAAAACGAAGTCTGGACCGCATACTCCACCGCGCGTACTGCGCTGCGTCAACAAAAGGCAGCAGCCGCGTTGCTCGAGGCGGCGTCTTCTTCCTACAACGCGGCGCTACAGTCATACACCTACGGGGTACGGAGCCAGATCGACGTGGTTTCGGCACAGCGCACCCTGGCTGCCGCGCGCACTGCCGACGTGAGTGCGCGGACCCAATTGCTGACCGGTGTGGCTGCGCTAGCTTTCCAGACAAGCGACCTGCTTCATGCGAAAGGGCCGTGAAACCATGCCACCAAAATGCAACGGAAGTAGATGGACTCGAAGATTGCAAATGCCGCTCAGCCAAAACATACAACGGGTGGCCGTGGCCGGGGTGTTGTTCGCTCCGCAGCTATTGGCAGCCGGATGTTCGCGTGCGCCCACGTTCAATATCCTTGGCTCGTTTTTTCCCGCATGGATCCTATGCGGCGTAATCGGCATTCTGCTCGCCGTTGTCGTCCGCTTGTTCTTTGTGCGCATCAAGCTTGAGGATCAGCTGCTGGCCCCCCTGATCCTGGTGTATCCCTGCTTGACTGCGTTTTTCACCTTCACCCTTTGGCTTGTGTTCTTCAGTTAATCCGGGAGGAGATGCGATGCCCGAAGACGAAATAGATCCGCAGCGCCGGAGCCTCGGCAGGATCGTCAGCATTGTTATCGTTGCCGCCGCCTTCCTTACGGGAGCGCTGGTCATCATCCGGACCAACAACCACCCGCGCACGGATGATGCGGAAGTATTTGCCAATTTCATTGGCATCGCTCCGCAGGTTGATGGCCCCATCAATCAACTTGTAGTGCAGGACAACCAATTTCGCAAACAGGGCGAGCTCTTGTTCGAAATCGACCCGCGGCCCTACGAATACGCGGTCGAGAAAGCAAGGTCTGATCTTGCCACGCTGGAAGGCCAGATTACCGATGAACGCCGCACCATCGCCTCGCAGGTGAGCGCCGTAGGCGC
The DNA here is from genome assembly GCA_035695685.1 of Acidobacteriaceae bacterium. Lineage (GTDB taxonomy): Bacteria > Acidobacteriota > Terriglobia > Terriglobales > Acidobacteriaceae > PALSA-350. The sequence continues at coordinate 2,118 of DASRRN010000518.1, forward strand.
CGCGCGGGCCAATACCGACAGCGCTACCGCGAACGTCGATCGCGCGGCCGCCGCCGTTGGTGAAGCCAAGGCCAATGTCGCCGCCGCGCAGGCAGCACTCGACAGCGCGAATGCGGAACTGGCTTACCAGACCAACAACTTTCATCGCATTGAGCCATTGCTGGCCAAACAATTCGTCACTGTCGACCAGGTGGATCAGGTCAGAACCGCGGTCACGGCCAGGCAACAGACCGTGCAGCAGCTGCGCTCACAACTGCTTTTAGCACAGACCCAGGTAGTCTCCGCGCAGGCCCAATACGAGCAGACAAAGGCCGCAAGGGAGCAAAGCCACGCGCAATTTGATCAATCGCAACATAGCGTACTTACCCTTGATCCGCTCACTGCCCAGCGTGAAGGCCGGGCATCCGCCATTCGCACCGCGGAGTACAACCTGAACAATTGCAGGGTGTACGCGCCCTTTGATGCGCGCGTGACCAACCTGACCATCTCCCGGGGTGCTTATGCCCATACCGGGCAGCAGGTTTTTACGCTGATTGATACCCGCGTGTGGTGGGCAGTCGCGAATTTCCGCGAGACACAGTTGCACCATATCCTGCCCGGGATGCATGCCGATGTTTACGTTCTCTCTCGGCCCACGGTGACCTATGACGGGGTCGTTGACAGCGTGGGCTATGGCGTGCGGCCTGACTCCACATTAGTGGGAACCTTTTCCTCTACCGGATTACCGGATGTGCAGCGGTCGTTGAACTGGGTGCATCTGGCGACGCGTTATCCGGTGCGGGTGCGCATCAATGCGCCAGAGACTGAGCCTTTCCGTTTGAGCGAGTCCGCTGTGGTTGTCATTCGTGGATGGAAGTAGCCATGGCGTCCGCAGGCAAAGCGTTGCCGTCTGTCTACCAGCTGAACTCCATCGATGACGCAGGGAAATGGCTTTGGAATTTCCTCAAGACTGAGCTCGCGCCTTATCCGGGCAGGGCCTGGGTCGTGGGCCGAGTCACCATCGCTGCGACCCTCGTGATGCTGGTGATCATGACGTTCCAGATTCCCAACGGCTTTTTGGGCGCAATTTTTACTTTATTCCTAAGCCGCGAAAATCCCACCGCGACCTTTTTCTCCGGCCTCAAGGCGATTGCCGCTTTTATGCTGGCTACGCTCTACACCTTGATCGGCGCCGCCATGTTTGTTGCCGATCCGCTGACTCACTTCCTGGGGGTTGGCGTAAGCCTCTTCGTATCCTTCTTCCTGATCAGCATCACCAACGACTATGGGACAGCGGTGGCCTTCGGGTTCACCATTGCCGGCGCCATTCCCCTATGGGATCGAAACACGCTCAATATAAACGACCGCGTCTCGGACACACTATGGTTAGGCGGCGTGGTCGCGATAGGCATAGTGATATCCATCATTGTGGAGTATGTTTTTCGCCGCGTCCATCCAGTCACTGACCTGACCGAAGGCATCGAATCCCGTTTGCACACAGTGGAGAACGTTTTACGCTGCGCAGCGGCAGAGCAGCCTCTGAATAGCGCATTGGTAAAGAGTCTTTCCCTGTACTCCAGTGTCGGTGTTGCCAGGCTGCGACGGCTGATCCTCCGCTCTCGATACAGCCTGCATTTCAAGTCTCAATTGGGCGCCGCGGTTGCTCTGCTGGGGCAATTGGTGGACGTCGCCGCCAATTTCCAACGATCTCTCGAAGAGCGCGCGAAGACGGCGGGGACGGGCGACTTCGCGCCGCATATCGACCCGGCGGATAAAGCCCGGTGCCTGCGCCTGGCAGACGCCATTGAAGAACTCGGCAAAGTTTTGGCCACAAAGCGGATGCCGGAAAAGATCCAACGGCCTGCGCAGCCGGAGCCCTCGCAGCTGCCCTTTTTGTCGGCGATGGAAAGAATCGTCGCGCTCATGCCGGCCGCATTTTCGGGGTCCAGCGCCATCCAGGAGTTTGTTACCGCTCCTTTGGATGAGGAACAGCCCACGCACTTTTTTGCTCCTGATGCGTTTTCCAACCCGGCCCACGTGCAGTTTGCCGTGCGCGGCACCATGGCCGCCATGGCCACTTACATCATTTACACAGCGATTGACTGGCCAGGGCTCAGTACGTCCATAGCCACGTGTATCATCACCGCACTCTCCACCATCGGCTCATCCAGGCAGAAACAATTCCTGCGGCTTGGAGGCGTCATCGTTGGCGGCATCATCATTGGGTTTGGAGCGCAGATTTTTGTGCTGCCCTACCTCGACTCGATTGCCGGGTTCACTCTCTTATTCATGGTTGTCACCGCCATCTCCTCCTGGATTGCGACCTCGTCCCCGAGGCTATCCTATCTTGGGGTGCAGCTCGCCCTCGCCTTTTACCTCATCAATCTTCAAGAATTCACCATCCAGACTTCGCTCTCCATTGCCCGCGACCGTGTCTTCGGGGTTCTCCTTGGGTTGATGTCGATGTGGCTCATCTACGATCGCTTGTGGCAGAAGAATGCTCTCGATGAAATGCAGCGGCTCTTTGCACGCAACTTGGAGATGTTTGCGGAGTTGACTGAGCAGTTGCTGGAGAAAGACCAGATAAAAGCCATCTTGCGCATTCGCCAGTTGCGCGATCAGCTCAACGCAGGTTTTCAAGCAGTGTCGGCGCAAGCCGACGCGATCCTCTTCGAGTTCGGCCCCTCGCGTCAGCGAAAGCTGCAAATCCGTGAAGACTTCCAGCGATGGCAGCCGTCGATCCGCACCCTGCTGCAGGTCCAAATCACTTCTGTGCAGTACCTGGTGAACAGACCACTCAGCGATTTGCCCCAGCCGATCGCTCAAGCCGGCGTCGCATTCGAACAGGACGTTGCCAAAGTGATGCATGCCATGGCGAGTGAGGCAAGTGGGAAGCCAGTCGCCGGAGTGCCGGACATCAGCATATCGGCCGCGCAATTCCAGGAGGCCATTCGCAAGTACTACCAGGATGCCGGTGCTCCGGTCCCCACCCAGGCGTCCGATGTGTTGGGCCTCGCTGAGAGTCTGGCCACGATTATTGCGCCGCTTTATGAAGATATCCGCGATACCTTCGCCGCCCACAACTATGGAACGGGCAGCCACATCCAACTGGCGCACGGGCAGGCATGATTCTATTTCTTTCGAACGATGCACATCTAAGCAGACTTACGATGTTGCCTGCGGCGTAGTTCACCGCGCTTAGGGACTTGGATTCCGAACCGGGCATCAGGGGTTCAAGGTTTCATTCCGAAATTGATCACGAGAGTTACGGAACAACAGAGCGGGTTCTGGCGATCGCGCAGGGTTGCGAGCCAGCCGAGGGCTTCACTGCTTCCAGTGCTGGTTGCCAGTTGTAGAGCGCTTTGGCTGATATCGAAGACTATATCGGAGCTCTCAAAGTCAGGGGTCGATAAGATCGCTTCCTTGATCTGCATATCGACGAAGCCGGCCTTGCTGAGGCTTTCTTTGAGTTCGCGCCCAATGCGCGGGTTTCGAAAGCCTTCACTCCACACTTTGGCGATTTGCCGAGCGATTGGGTGCTGAGTGACGTCGATAGCAAAGGTCCCCCAATCAGGTTCGGCGCATACGACTGTGCCGCCGGAACATAGCGTTCGGAACATCTCGTTGAGGACTGCGGCAGGCCGCTTCACGTGTTGAAGGGTTCGGTCTACCTTGCAAGAATTGAGAGAGCCGCTGGCAAAGGGTAGATGCTGAATATCTGACTGAATAAATTCGACAGCATGCAATCCTTCGCTCATGGAACGCGCGGCTTGAATCAGTGCCTGACTGGCGTCCACACCGATGGCCCGTCCTTCCGGACCGACCAATGCAGCCAGGCGCCGCACGTCGAAACCCAGTCCACAACCGAGGTCGGCGGCAACCGATCCGCGCTGTGGGTTCATCATCTCAAGGATGGTGTTTTTGTATTCCTGAAACGCGGGAAGGGCGTTCATGTATGTGAGACAACGCGCCAGCTTATCTACGCTGGCCGCGTCCACATCGCGGAACCCTCGTGCCAGAGAAGCCTCGGGATTCGAATCGACTTGCGTCATGGGTGTCATTTTATGTGTTTGGAGTTTTCCGGGCAGAACCGCGTTGTATTCCCACTTTATTAGCAACAAATGACGGGTGCCCCACATCTCGCTGGTTTTTCGCGAGATGTGGGATTCCACAGATCTAGACCTTAAGTGTTGATAGTGAGCCGACCGGTTGCGGATTGAGCGCAGTGGAATCCCACATCTCGCGAAAAACCAGCGAGATGTGGGGCACCCGTCATTTGTTGCCGGGGTAGCGTGTGCGGGCTGAAAGCCCAATTCTCTGGTTGAAATTCACGCGCTCACTTTCTATCAATGGAACGCAGTAGCAATTCGGTCGAGCAGCAAATCCGGGAAGCAGCCGAGAAGCACAACCAGCCCGGCTGTGACCCACAACGCGATTCGGGTTGTCGCTGGCACCCGTATGGCCGCCGCTCCCGTCGCAGGCTCGGCAACGTACGCTTGTTTAAGAACCTTCAGGTAGTAGTAAAAGGAAACCACACTCATAGCCAGCGCCAACAACACCAGCCACAGCAAACCGGAGTGGTCCGCGACCTCCAGTGCCGAAACAAATACGTAGAACTTGCCAAAGAAGCCTGCTAGCGGAGGAATCCCGGCCAGGGAAAGCAAAAAGATCAACAGGCAAAACGACAGGTCCGGAGCACGTTTAGCCAGGCCGGCGAAGTTTGCGATGCTATCTACCTTTTCATCTTCCAAGGCAGCAAGTACGCCAAAGGCGCCTGCCGTCGCCAGCGCGTAGGTGATGACGTAATAAATCAGGGCGGCCAAACTCTGCTCCGTGTGCACCACCAGCGCAATCAACATATACCCTGCATGTCCGATCGCAGAGTAGGCCAACAGCCGCCGCATGCTGCTTTGCGCGATCGCCGCCAGGTTGCCCCAGAGCATCGAGACCACGGCGAGAAG
>DASRRN010000519.1:0-4955 GCA_035695685.1 Acidobacteriaceae bacterium
TCATCCTGAGCGAAGCGCTTCGCAGATCTGTCGCATAACAAAGGGCTTTATGGCGCGGAGTCGAAGAGCCTGTCCCGAGCGTAGCCGAGGGAACCCCGGCAATGCTTCCTGGCGGATGCTCTTGGGAGCTTTCCGGCCACACACTACAACGGAAGTTAAAAAAGTCACAGCCTCTGAGCGGAGCGCCTCGCAGATTTATCGCGGGACACCGCGCTGGTTGGCGCGGAGTCGAAGAGCCTGTCCTGAGCGTAGCCGAAGGAACCCCGAGGATGCTTATCTTGCCTATGCCGTTCGGAGCTTTTCAACCACCGAAGCCCGCACCGGGCGGACCCGCCACGGTCTTTCCCTGGGGCCGAGAACAAGAACTGCTAGCGTCTTGCCCTGTCCGGCAGCTACATCTACATTCTCGGCAGCCATACAGGCACGCTTTACATTGGCGTCACCAGCAACCTGTATCTGCGTGTCATGCAACATAAGGAGGGCACGTGAGAAGGTTTCACTGGCCTATGGCTGCAAGCGCCTGCTCTACTTTGAGGGTTATGAAGACATTCGCAAAGCCATCGCTCGGGAAAAACAACGCAAAGGCTGGCGGCGCGAAAAGAAGCTCGAGCTCATTGGCATCATCAATCCCGAGTTCAAAGACCTTGCACAGACCTGGGGATGGAAGATGATTACCGCGCATGAAAAGATGTACCCATGGCCATCAGGTGGGTACCGCAGGAAGATCCTGTACCCGGGCTTCGGTGGTTGAAAAGCTCCGAACGGCATAGGCAAGATAAGCATCGCCGGGGTCCTTCGACTCCGCGCCATAAAACCCTCTGTTATGCCACAGATCTGCGAGGCGCTTCGCTCAGGATGACGCCTTTCTGCAGGGGACTGAAAAACATCTGGTCGGATGCAAAAAACACGAAAAGATCGAAAAAGTCACAGGCTCTCAGGATGACGATTTTGTGGGAGTTTTGAAGAAAAACATCCCAAAAGTTAGCGCTTATGGGGGAGAGCCCGAGCCCCAATTACCCTTCCATCATGACCGTCGCCATCGCCAGGCTGGATGTATGCGTGAGAGAAAGCGCAATGGTTTTCACGCCGAGTTGCGTGGCCAGGAGAGCCGCCCGGCCGCGCAGTTCAAGAATGGGCCGTGCTCCCGGCTGACGCCCAACCTCAAACTCAATCCACGTGACGCCCCAACTGATTCCAGTTCCCAGTGCTTTCGCTCCCGCCTCTTTGGCCGCGAAGCGTGCGGCGAAACTCTCCGCACTGTCTCGCTTGCGGCTGCAATAGGCAATCTCATTTTCCGTGTAGATACGGCGAAGAAAGCGGTCGCCGTAGCGTTCGATGGAGTGCGCAATGCGCTCAATCTCAATCAAATCCACGCCCGTCCCGATCAGCATGCTGACCACGTTACCATGGGGTCATTTCCGGTCATCTCAATCGCGAACCGTGGTACCTGTTCTGCGGTTGAAGATTGCTTTAAGGTGGCCGATCAAGCTTACAAGCAAGGTATATTCGAAGACTCGATACCCCTTATGTCCGACACGTTTTCAGATGGCGTCCTCTACTTAACCGCTCTGCTGGGCGAAGATCAATCCACGGTTGTGCCCCGGCTCACCGGGGTCATTCCTGATTGTGGAGCATGGATCCGCAGTCGTTCCTACGTCGAACCTGGTACGGCTCGCTTTGTCTTTGAGTTTCCCCGCGACATCTGCGTCGAGATCTATAGCGCACTGGTCTCCGTGGGGCTTCAACTCACGGCTGCTTCGCATACCCTGCTGACGGAACTTTGCCGCTGCACTCCGCACGTGTTCGATCTATCTTCGAGAACGCTTCCGGCGGTCGATGTGGCCACCCTGGATGACGCAACGCGGTACATCTGTTCGCTCGAGATCATTAAGGTTCAATTGCAGATCTGGATTGTCAAAGACGAAGAATTGCAAACCCAGCTTGACGCGAGTCAATGCTTCGCTGCCTGATCTAGAGCATTTTCACTTCTACTCTGCGCAGGAAGGTGCAGCGATGTGCGTCTTTTCTTGACGAAAAGCCGCGTTCGGAGTGGTTGCTTTGTATACACCAGAAGTGAAAATGCATTATCCCGCGTCCACCAATCCGTAGCGCCGTTGCCAGGCTTCACGCAGCCGGCTCCATACCTTGCCCTTTTCTTCCTCGGTCACTTCACTGCCGGTCGCTGACACAAACCATGCCGACTCTGTTTTGGCCAGCTCCAAAACAGCCCGGTCGCGGACCAGGTTGGCCACCCTGAAGTCGGGGATCCCTGCTTGCCGTGTGCCAAAGAACTCTCCCGGGCCGCGCAGTTGCAGGTCCAGTTCGGCCAGCTCGAAGCCGTTTTGGGTGCGCACCATCGCCGCCAGGCGTTCTGCCGCCGGGGCAGAGATTTTTCCTCCGGTCATGAGAACGCAGTAGGACTTCGCGCTCCCGCGCCCGACGCGGCCACGTAATTGGTGCATCTGGGCCAGACCGAACCTCTCCGCGTGTTCAATGACCATCATGGTTGCATTTGGCACATCGACGCCCACTTCAACCACCGTCGTGGCGATCAACACGTCCACTTCCCGGCGCTGGAAGCGGCGCATGATGATCTCCTTTTCGTCGGCATCCATCCGTCCATGCAGCAGGCCCAGCCTGAGGCCGTGCAGGGGGCCGGCTTTCAACTCCTGATACATGTCGGTGGCCGCCTTAAGCGAGGGAACTGAGGAAGGTGCAGCCTTTGTAAAGAGCAGACCGGGACGTCCAACCTGATTCTGTCTTCTCTCTTCGGGACCGGGCGTTTCCGCCTGCCCCGCCTGCCCCGGCCCGCCGTGGGGCATGCCGTGGGGCTCGCCGTGGGGTTCGCCGGCCGCAAAATCCAATTCGGGCTGATCCTCCTTCGCGCCTTCGATCACTGGATACACCACATACGCCTGGTGCCCCATCCGCACTTGTTCCCGCACCATTCCCCATATTTGGCCGGCCATATCGTCGGAAACCTGGCGGGTAAGGATGGGCGTGCGTCCAGGGGGGAGTTCGTCGAGCACGCTCAGATCAAGATCCCCGTAGAGCGAAAGAGCAAGCGTCCTGGGAATGGGGGTCGCGGTCATGACCAGGACATCGGGTTCGCCCGCGTTAGGCTTCTTCATCAGCCGGAAGCGCTGTAGAACTCCGAACCGATGCTGCTCATCGACCACCACCAGTCCGAGCTTGGCAAAATCCACCCGCTCCTCGATCAGAGCATGGGTTCCAATGACCAACTGCGCCTCGCCGCGGGCGATCAAGCCACGGTTGGTACGTTTGCGATCCTCTTCCAGTGATCCGGTTAACAGAACTACCTTGTAGCGTTGCTGCGATCGCTCCAGTAGCTTGCGTGCTCCCAGAAAGTGCTGCGTGGCGAGGATCTCCGTGGGCGCCATAAGCGCCGCCTGGTAGCCGTTCTCGATGGCCACCAGCATGGCCTGTAGGGCAACGATGGTCTTTCCTGATCCCACGTCGCCCTGCAGCAGCCGGCGCATGGGTTCCGGCGCCCGCATGTCGGCCACGATCTCGCCCAGTGCATTTTTTTGCGCCTTCGTGGGGTGGAAGGGCAGCAGCTGGCGCAACGCCGAACGCACTTCAGCATTGGTTTCGAAGGGAATCCCTTGCCGCTGCCGGAATTTTTTCCGCTTCAGTTCCAGGCCAAGTTCGAGAAAGAAGAGTTCTTCGAAGATCAATCGCTTTTGCGCAGGTGTCGCCCACGACTGAAGTTGAGTCATCGGGGTTCCCGGCTCCGGGAAGTGCGCCCAGCGCAGAGCGTCTTCGCGGCTGGGCAGCTCCAGGCGCCGGCAAAGCGCCTCGGGGAGGGTCTCGGGAATCCGCCCTTTCAGTTCTTCCAGCAGCCGGTAGATGATTCGGCGCTGCCAGCGGGAAGCCAGCTTGTTGCCGAGAGTTTCGTAGACCGGCGCAATCCGCCCCACTTCCAGCAACTTGGACTCTTCGTCATCGTGGTCATCGGGCAGAACTTCCACTTGCGGCTGGATCATTTTGAAGCTGTTGCTGCTGCGGGAAGGTTCCACTTTTCCGTAAAGGGCTACCCATTGTCCGGCTTTGAAGCGGTCTTTCAGGTAAGTCCCGTGGAACCACATGCACTTTACCCGGCCGCCTAAGCCTTGGCCCACGGTCATTTCAAAAATGGGCATCCGCCGGGTACGCAGCAGAGCCATGCCGCGCACTTCGCCGATAAGGCTGGCCATTTCGCCGGGGACTAATTCTTCGATGGCCTGGGGACGCAGCCGGTCTTCATAACGAAAGGGAAGGTGGTAGAGCAGGTCTTCGATGGTAGTGATGCGCTTCTCTTTGAGCGTCAGGGCGATGCGCGGGCCGATGCCCTTGACGAACTGCAGAGACGTTTCCAGAGTCAGTAGCACATAAGCGATGCTATCAGCGCTGGCACGCTGCCGCGCCGGCCAGAAATCCGGATTGAATTTCCAAGAGCCGCCGTAGCGTACGTGGGACGATAACGATTCTTTTCCAGTGCTTTCCCGCCGGCGCTCCGCATTTGACCGGCTCGAGACCATGCAAAGCAATGGTGGGACTTTCCCCGGATTTCCTGTCGAGTTTCTCGGGCGTTGGCAAACTTCATGTGGTCCCGACTGGCCGGGACCGCACATGCCGATGTTGCTGGCGCCACGTAGCAGGAAATCCGGGTCGCCCGTCTTTATCGTCCCACGTACGCCACGGCGAACATGGGCATCCGTCCAGTCCTGTCTTGTCTGACAGGAGTGTGGTGCTACCGGACGGAAAGAGCGGACCGCCGCCTGTGGGTGGCAGCGTCAAGCATGTAAACACACCTGGCGTCCATGTGCTCGGCCATCTGGAAAACCTTATCGAGTTTGTCGTCCAGAGACGGTTTGCTTCCAGATCGAGGCAGAGAATAGTCACGTGAAGCGAGAGCAATTTTGTGTGTACTCATAATGAATATCTGTATACCT
>DASRRN010000520.1:0-4396 GCA_035695685.1 Acidobacteriaceae bacterium
GGCCTAACCACGAAGCAAAAAATGGGTCTGCAGATTCTCACCGGAGTGGTGATTGCGGCGGTATTGCTGGCCATGCGCAATGAGGGCATCTATTCCACCCATCTGATGGTGCCGTTTCTCAAGCGTTTTCGTCCCGACCTGTCCATACACGTGCTGGGGGCGATTCCTCATCTGTATGTCCTCGCCTTCCTGCCCTTCGTCATCTTCGTCACCCTGATCATCGTCGGATCGAGCAACGCAGTGAACCTCACCGATGGACTGGATGGGCTGGCCATCGGCTGCACCATCATCGCCGCGGCGGCTCTTACCATGCTTACCTATGTCAGCGGAAATGCTGTCTTTTCCGATTATCTCGAATTGCAGCGCATGCCCATGGTCAGCGAAGTCACCGTTTTCTGCGGAGCCATGGTGGGCGCCAGCATCGGGTTTCTCTGGTACAACGCTCATCCGGCTGAAGTATTCATGGGCGATGTGGGCTCGCTGGCGCTGGGTGGCGCGATCGGCACCGTTGCCGTGGTCATTAAGCAGGAGTTGCTGCTGCCTTTTATCGGAGGCATTTTTGTCCTCGAGGCAATCAGCGTCATACTGCAGGTAGGCAGCTATAAACTGCGCAAGAAGCGTATCTTTAAAATGGCACCGCTCCATCATCACTTTGAGTTGATGGGCTGGTCGGAATCCAAAGTAATTGTGCGTTTTTGGATCGGCGCGCTGGTGTTTGCGCTCTTCGCGCTTACTACCCTGAAACTACGTTAGACATGGACCGCTGGATGGAATTGAAAGGCAAAAAGGTACTCGTCGTTGGCCTCGGCAAGTCAGGCATCGCTGCGGCCCTCTTTCTGCGCCGGCGTGGCGCCCAGGTCACCGTCTCCGATTTGCGTAGCGCAGAGGCGCTGAGCAAGGAAATCCCTTCACTGATGGAGGCGGGGATCTCGGTCGAAGCCGGCGGGCATGGGCTGCTGACCTTTCGCCGCCAGGACCTTATTGTGGTTTCCCCGGGCGTACCCTTGTCCACGCCGGAACTGGTTCAGGTGCGAGCCCTGGGCTTGCCCATCATCGGCGAGTTGGAACTGGCGGCCCGTTTTCTTGAGGGCGATGTGTTGGCCATCACCGGTTCCAACGGAAAGACCACTACCACCACCCTGTGCGGCGAGATCTTCTCTGCCGGCGGCCTCAAAACGCTGGTCGCCGGCAATATCGGCTTACCGGTCATTGAAGTGGTCGATCAGAGTGCGGCTGGTGCATGGTCGGTACTGGAAGTTTCCAGCTTCCAACTGGAGACCACGGAGAGTTTTCATCCCCGGGTCGCTGTGATTCTGAACATCACTCCCGACCACCTCGACCGGCATGGCACGTTCGAAAACTACGTGGCCATGAAAGAAAAGATATTCGCCAACCAGACCCCGGACGACTATCTGATCCTCAACGGCGATGACCCGGTTGCCCAGCAGGCTGCGAGCCGGGCCAGATCACAGGTCTTATGGTTCAGCCGCAGCAAGATTGTCCGTCGTGGCACCTTCCTCATGGATGGCATGGTGATGTTTCGCGCATCAGAGCAGGGCAAGTCGATACCGGTGCTCCCCCTCGCCGAGATCTCGCTCAAAGGTGAGCACAATATCGAAAATGTCCTTGCTGCGGTTTGCGCAGCCTGCGTGGTGAACATTCCCGCCGAGGTCGTTGCCCGTACGGTCGCGTCTTTCCAGGCAGTCGAGCATCGGCTCGAATTCGTGGCCTCCATCCACGGTGTCGATTACTACAACGACTCCAAGGCCACCAACGTAGACGCCACGTCCAAGGCGATCGCCTCCTTCCCGGGAAATATTCACCTGATCCTTGGCGGCAAGGACAAGAACTCCGATTACACGCAGTTGAATGCTTTACTCCGGGCGCGGGTCAAAGCGGTTTACACCATCGGCACGGCAGCGGAAAAGATCGAAGACCAGATCGCCGGAGTCACCATCGTGATTCGCGCGGGTACGCTCGAGGCGGCAGTTGACCGGGCGGCTACTCAGGCCGTGGCCGGTGATGTAGTCCTGTTGGCGCCTGCCTGCTCCAGTTTCGACCAGTTTGAAAATTACGAAGAGCGAGGAAGGGTTTTCAAACAGGTGGTGATGGCCCGCCAGGGAGCAGGCGTATGGCAAAGCGCGTAGGGGTCGACAAATGGCTCTTCGGCGTGACTGTTCTGCTGGTCTTCATCGGTTTATTGATGGTCTTCAGCGCTTCCGCCGTGATGGCCCAGGACCGGTATGGTTCGCCTTATATATTTGTGCGGTCGCAGGCAGCATCGGCGGTCCTCGGCTTGATCGCCATGATCGTGGTCATGCGCATCGACTACCGCCGATTCAACCGCCCCATCGTAGTCTTTCCGGCAGTTGCCGTGACCACGCTGTTGTTGCTCGGTGTGTTTCTTTTGCGTGATTCGCATAACACCCATCGTTGGATCCGCTTCGCCGGCTTCTTCTCCTTTCAGCCATCGGAGATTGCCAAGCCCGTGCTGGTGCTATTTCTTGCCTGGTTTTTGCAGGACAAGCTGCATTCCATTCGCGACTGGCGTAACACCCTGGTGCCGGCGGTCTTACCCAGCCTGGTATTTCTGGTGCTTATCGTCACGGAGCCTGACCTGGGCACCGCGCTGGTCTGCGCCGCGGTGACGGCGCTCATGTTCTACCTGGCTGGCGCGGAAACGAAATACTTCGGCTATGCCATCCTCGCCGCCATCCCTGTGCTTTACTTCCTGCTCTTCCGCGTGCCCTGGCGGAGAGCGCGCATGCTGGCCTTCCTCAACCCGGAAGCAGATCCGCAGGGCTACGGTTTCCACACCATCCAGTCGTTAATCGCGGTGGGCACCGGCGGGATCCGTGGGCTCGGCTTCATGGAAGGCCGTCAAAAGCTCTTTTACTTGCCCCAGCCGCATACCGACTTCATTTTTGCCAACATCGCCGAGGAACTCGGGCTGATTGGTGCGTTGGCGATCATCGCCCTATTTGTTGCCCTGGGGTTTCGCGGGCTGCGAGCGGCGAGCTTGTCTAAGGACGTGTTTGCGCGCTTTCTTGCTTTTGGCATCACAGCAACCATCCTCATCCAGGCTTTTTTCAACATCAGTGTGGTGCTCGCCTTGGTCCCGACCAAGGGTATTACACTGCCTTTTATTTCTTCAGGCGGTACCTCCCTGTTCATTACACTAGCGAGCGTTGGGGTGTTGTTGAGTCTCACCCGGGAGATCGACTGACGGGTATGCGGGTGATGATTGCCGGCGGCGGCACCGGCGGCCACGTGATTCCCGCGCTCGCGATTGCCGGCGCACTCAAGGCTGCCTACACGGCAGAAGTTTGTTTCATCGGCACCGCAAAGGGAATGGAAACGCGCCTCGTGCCGCAGGCCGGCTACCCTCTCGAGCTCATTGATGTCGGCCAGCTCAACCGCGTCAGCCTCGCTACACAACTAAAGACCATGGTGGCGCTGCCGCGCGGCATTTTCCATTGCCTCGATCTTTTGCGCCGTTGGCAGCCGCAGGTAGTGGTCGGTGTAGGCGGTTACGCGTCCGGGCCGGCTATGTTGGCGGCGCTGCTGCGACGCCTGCCGACTCTTGCATTTGAACCGAACGCGGTGCCCGGTCTCGCCAACCGGTTGATTGGGAAGCGGATCAGTGCAGCCGCAGTTAATTTTGCCCCGACCCTGTCTTATTTCCGGAATGCCGAACTCACCGGAATTCCTGTGCGCGCCGAGTTCTTCGCGCTCGCGCCCCGGCCGCCGGAAAGCGCGCTCCGCCTGCTCGTCATGGGGGGAAGTCAAGGTGCACGCGCGCTGAACCAGAAAATGCCAGAGGTCGCCAAGGCTCTTCTGGATGCGGTCCCTGGCCTGACCATCCTGCATCAGGCCGGAGCCCGGCACGCTGAAACCACTGAAGCGGCCTACACGGCGAGCGGCGCGTCCGTTGGCCGTTGGCGAGTTCAAGCCTTCCTCGAGGACATGCCGAAGCAGTTTGCGGCATCGGATCTGATTCTCGCTCGCAGCGGAGCCAGTACCGTCGCGGAGCTCGCGGCCGGTGGTAAGCCTTCGCTGCTCGTGCCCTTTCCCGAAGCCGCCGACGACCACCAGAGAAAGAATGCTGAAGTTCTGGTTGAAGGAGGAGCCGCTGTGATGCTGTTGGAGAAGGAGATGACGGGTACTACCTTGCTGGATAAGCTCACCGGGCTGCTGGGCAACCCGGATAGACTGCATGAAATGGCAACCAGCGCCCGCACCTTTGCCCATCCCCAGGCCGCAGCAAGGATCGCCGAGATGGTGGCCGCGATTGCCTCTTGAAACTCACTCCCGCGGGAGTGTGTGTCATAGCCGGCTGTCGTTCTTCGTACGGGATTTTCGGGTCGAATGGTAAAAGCGATCGTAGGGCTGCGCC